>JAFQVZ010000125.1 GCA_017407765.1 Clostridia bacterium
AGACCATAAAGCTACAGCAAATTCTCCACAAGAAACTTTACTGCATAAAAAAACGCTATAAATAGCACTCAGTTTATTTTCACAACCTATAACTACCATAGCATTAACGCATAGATAATACAGCTTTCACCCCGGTTTGTCTACAACAACTTGCATTTAATCAGATATTCAAAACAATAATCAAAGTTTTATCAATATTTTCGATGATTTCATCTTTTTCCGTCGTATTTCATTAACTTGCATATAATATACATAAATTAATTTTTATTCTTCATTTCGATGAATGCCTATAATTATATAGATATTTTCTATAAAGCTTATATGAGCTAAGCGACTTCTTAATTTTCCATTAACTTTTCATATTAAACCGAAGACGCGATAGCGCATCCGCCTGTCTTTGTGGTATAATGTGTTCAGATAAAAACCCGAAAGGAGCAAATATATGTATACCATCAGAAACTTTACCGACAACAACGATATCAAAACCCTCGAGCAGCGCGGTGCCTTTACCGTCGTCGAATATCTCCGCGACCTCTCGGTCACTCCCTTTGATGCCCAGATCGCCTATTTCTGCAACGAAATGAATGTCCGCAAGCGCCAGGTCATCTGCGACCTCTCGGTCAGCGATGTCACCACCCAGGCCGGCGCCATGCAGTGGACCGTGGGTGATGTGAATGCCACCACCGGTCTTAAAGGCGTGGGCGACTTCTTCGGCAAGGCTCTCCGCGGCAGCGTCACCGGCGAATCGGCCATCAAGCCCGAATACACCGGCAGCGGCACCCTCGTTCTCGAGCCCACCTATAAGCATATCATCCTTATCGACGTTGCCGACTGGAACGGCTCTATCGTCCTCGACGACGGCCTCTTCCTCGCCTGCGAATCGAGCCTTAAGCACAAGGCCGTGCCCCGCTCCAACCTCTCGTCGGCAGCGCTGGGCAACGAGGGCCTCTTCAACCTCGGCATTCAGGGCAGCGGCATCCTCTGCCTCGAGTCGGTCTCGCCCAGAGAAGAGCTTATCGAGATCGAGCTCAAAAACGATGTCCTCAAGGTCGACGGAAATATGGCCATCGCATGGAGCGGCAGCCTCGACTTCACAGTCGAACGCTCGGGCAAGAGCCTCATCGGCTCGGCCGCATCGGGCGAAGGCCTCGTAAATGTCTACCGCGGCACCGGCAAGGTCCTGCTGGCCCCCGTTTCCAAAACTCCCGTCAGATAACCACTCTCCCCTTATATAAAGGAGCATATCATGACACTTCTCGAGCGTTTCAGGGCGCTGCCCATTGATTTCGAGGCCATCGGCCTCATTCAGCGCAGCAATAACGACCCCTATTTCTGCACTCCCCTCGGCGCCGACATTATCGGCTGGGCCGGTGTCGACGGCATACACTACTGCACCGTCCCCGGCCTGGGAGACACGGTGTTCGCCGTCACCCCTATGGATCTCGACCCCTATGTAAACCCCATTGCCAGAAACTTTGAAGAGTTCCTCAGGCTGCTTATAACCACAAAGGATCTTGCCGCCGTCCAGCAGGCCTATATGTGGGACCGCGAAGGCTTTGACCGCTTTACCGCCGAAAACCCTCCCCTTCCCAAGGCCGAAGAAGCCATCGGGGTCATCCGAAGCGCCTTCTCCCTTGAGCCCATAGCCGACCCCTACGGCTACATCACAAGGCTGCAGGCCCTCTTTTCTCCCTCACTTATTCCATGGAGCGATGAGTATTATGACGTCACGGGTCTCACCCCTCCAAAGCCTAAGTCGCAGGAATGGAAGGTGTTTTTCGACCATACTAAAGAAGACGAGGGCATTCTGCGCGAGATAAATGCCTCCTTTACATGGGGCGAGGAAGAGTGGACCGTCCCCGCCGCATATATTTGCCGCGGCGGAATCGTCCTCGATATGTTCGCATCGGCCTCCTATGAGAAGGTGAAGGAATATATCGACAAGTGGTTCTTCCTTCCCGAAGAAGAGCTGGAAAAATGCGCAGATGACCTCCGCGAGAGCGATCCTCTAAGCATCCATTTCCGTCTCCATGCCGAGATAAACGGCAAAAGGGTGGGCAGCCACCACGGCTCTCTCTACCGCTATATTCCCCGCACCCTTTATGCCGAAAAGAACTCTTTCGAGCAGAAGCTCTGCCATTACGGCTTCGACCTCTCTCAGCCCTGGTTCGGTGCCCGCTACTATCTCAGCTGGCCCGAGGGCGAAAGCAGCCTCGACAGCTTTAACCTCCGTCTTGAGCGCGACCCCCATGAGTTTATGGGCCCTGCCTTCACCACCCCCGGCACCGAGTCTGTCTCCTTTGCCCATCCTCTGACGGGCGAAGAATATACCCTCAAAGTGACCGAGCTCGAGCAGGGCAGCATGGACCCCTCGCGCCTCCCGTTGGAGAACTTTGAGATCCCCACCTGCTACACCGCGATCTGCTATACCCTATCGCCCGAAGCCAAGCGGCGCACCGTCACGGTGAGAGATCTCTCGCCCGGCGACCCTCCCCGCCCCATCCCAAAGCCTGCACCCAGCGGCGATCCCCTCGCCTCAAAATACGCCCTCGAGCCTCAGGCGACCGCTGCCATCGGCATTATAGGAGGCGGCGACGGCCCCACCGCCATAGGCGTGCTTCCCGCATCACGCGGAAGGAATGCCGCCTGCTCGTCCATCTATTTCAGGCAGCCCGACAGCATCACATGGGGCATCACATGGAATATCAAGCTTATAGAGGATGCCGAGGTCAAGCTGATCTGATCCCGCCTGCCTGTGAGGATGGTATACTACGAGCTCTCAGACACAAAAGAGCAGGCCATGAGCCGCGAGTTCCACCTAAAGCGCCTGAGCCGAAAACAGAAGTGTGAGCTGATAAAAAGCTTCCAAAGACATGAAAATACCCCTGACTCCGACTGATAACAGCCGGTGTCAGGGGTTGTTTTTATATATTGGGTTTGATCCCCGAAAGATCCATCCACGTCATGCCGCCTCCGGTCTCCCTGCACGCTTCGGCGATCGTTTCGACGATCTTTCTGCCGTATTCGCTGGACATAATGGCATTTGCGTTCCACAGCCCCACAAAAACACGGTCAAGGTCGGTCAGGCAGTCGTAGAGAGCATCAAGATTCCTGCCGTAATAGTCGGGCAGGCTGAAGAGCTCTTTGAGATAATCGTGAGCCTTGTCGCGTTCACCTGCGATAAGCTCACAGTTCAGGTCTATCCTTTTGCTCATTGCTTCTCCTCCCCATATATCAGCTCGAACTTCTGATAATGCATATCGGTGTAATATATCAGGCTCATGTCGTCGGAATAGACGATCCTGCGGTCATTTCGCGAGGGAAGGCCGAGGGTGCTGATGTCGCACTCGAAATATTTATGTCCCTCGGGCAGGTGCCCCTCCCGGTTTGCATACACGTCGCCGCCGATGCACATTCCCGGCGCCACCGAGTCAAGGCTTATGCCGGTGCGCCAGCCTTTGGCTTTGGCCTCGGATTTTGTGATGAAGTTACGGGGCAGCTTCTTATAATGGGCAAGAAAGGCCATCATATCATCCTTATCGGTATAGCTGCTGTCATAAACCGGCGGCAGCTTTTCGCCCGACACCGCCTGCTGCCCTTCGCTTCCACGGGTCAGCGGCTGCGAGGGGTCGGGATATATGACCTTCTTGGCCTTCATCAGCTTGTCGGTATAGTCGCCCATGAACATGGCGCTGCGGCTCTGCACCTCTTTGAAACCGTTGATGGCCGCCTGCTGGCTGTCATAATAGCTCCTGATCTCGCGCAGCAGGTCTTCCCTTGCATCCCGCACCTGCGAAAGATCCTTTTCGGCCCTTTCGCAGGCCTCCAGCGCCCGTTCATACTCGAGGTAGTATCCGGGATCGGGCTCGACCGGCTCCTGCCCCTCTTCGAGGCCTTGGTTGATCTCGTCAACACGCTTTTTCTCTTCCAGATAGGCCATAAAGGCAGCATCGCAGGCCTTTTCCTTCTTCTTATAGGTGTTCTCGGCCTTTTCCTCGGCATTTGCCATAAACTTTTTTGTACTTTCGATCCTCACCTCGAGGCTGGGCACGGCCTTCTCCATGGCATCGAGTATTTTATCGGGAAGAAAGGCCTGAAACTCGCGCAGCAGATCGATCTTTGCAAATATGACCGCCATAATGCCTTCCTCCCTTTAAAGTTCTTCCGATTCTTCCAGTATCTTTGCCGACCTTTCTATCCTATCGGCAAGGGCGAGGGCGACCTCGCCCTGCTTTGTCATGTTATCCGCCATATTGTTGATGGCTCTGAGGGCATCCCGGCACACCTCGTCCCTCATATAGGCCGATGCCTCACGGCAGGCCTTTCTTATGTCGGCGGCATCCTTTGCGATCGCCATGGCAAAGTCGTATATCCCGGCGCGGCAGGCCCTCATCTCGTCGGTGTCGCGTTTGATATCAAGTGTCACTGCCCCACTGCCTCCTTTGCCTGTTCGATAAGCGTGGCTGCCTGCTCGAGGGCCTCAGATATCAGCAGAAGGGCGTCTTTGTTCTCGCCCAGCTCCTTATATATGCCCTCGCACACAGCCTTGATCTCGTCGATGCCGTCGTCCTCAAAGGTCTCTTCCAGCTTCTTTACGGCATTCTCAAGCCTCTGACAGTCGAGTATGACGGCCCTATATGCCATGAGCAGCTTTATCCTCAGCGCTCTGAGCTCTTCACAGCTGACTTCTATCATATCAGAGCTTGACATTGAGCTTCTTGAGCAGCTCGCGGATCATATCCTGAGCCTGCTCCAGCTTCTCGGCGCTCTTGACATGAGCCGCGCCGTAACTTGAAAGGTCGCCGTTAAGCAGGTTCTTTATCTCGCCCAGAAGATTTCTGACCTCGCCGGTAACGGTGGTCGTAATGTCCTCTCCGAGGAGCGCTTCGGCCTCGTCGATACGGCTGACAAGGCGGGCATGAATCTCAAGAAGGTCGCTCTCATACTGCTGAAGCAGCCTTCCGAATCTTTTCTGTTCGGCAGGGTCGCGGTCAAGAAGACCCTTCATCTGTTCCACACTATATTCCATTACTGCCTTCCTCCCTGTCCGCCTGCCGCCTGCTGTGCTGCAAGAATTGCCTTGGCCTGCTCTTCAAGTGCCTTCATGATCTCGTCGGCCGCCTTATCAAGCGTGTCGGCCGCAAGCTTTATATATTCGCCTCGCTCGTCTATCCTCTTCTGAATATCCTGAATATACGAGCCCATCTCGAGATATCCGTCGTCGTGGAAGCTCTCGCCCAGCTTCTTATATTCGCTCCACATAAAGGCCGTCTTGTCTTCAAACTCTTTAAGGTCTTTCATAATGCCCAGCGCGAGCTTTTTCATCTCTACCGGGTTAGCCTTCAAACCAAATCCGGGCATTCTTATGCATCTCCTTTGTTCTGTTCGTTCACATTCTGAACGGCTGCCCTTGCCGCCGCTTCGGCTTTCAGGGCCTCCATTATCTGCTGGGCCGCAATATCCAGCTGATGGGCAACGAGGCCCATGTGTCCGTTTCGCTCGGAAATATCCTTTTCGATAAGCCCGAGCACCTCGCCCAGCTGCCTGTAGCCGTCGTCAATATAGCTCAGGCCCAGCTTTTTATATTCCTTCATCAGCTCGTCAGTCTTGTCGCGGAGGTCGATATAATCCTTGACCAGCGACTGGCTGAGCCTCATTATCTCGATGGGATTGGCCTTAAAAATGTTTTCCTCGGGCATTACTGTTTCACCTCGAACTTCCCGAACTTTTCATAAAGCTCTATAAGATATCGGGCGTGCTTCTTTTCGGCGTTTCCCAGCTCGAGGATGGCATCGCCCCTCTTCTGAATGGCCGCCGCAGTTGCTTCCAGCTGGTCGAGAAGAGAAAGGAAGGTGTGGCTCCCGTTCATATAGGGCCTTGCATCGTTGAGGTGCTCCTTCATCCTCCAGCATATCTCAAGCAGGTCGCCGTGATAGTCGATGAGCTTCTGTGCAAACTTTTCCCTCTCGTAGGGGTCCTGATCGATGCCCGCCCTGCCGGCCGCGGGCTGGGCCGGTGCAGGGGTTACCCCCGCTACATTGGACGAGGTCACAGTCACGCCCATGCCGCTCTCTTTGGCCTTGCCCACCTCGGCGATCTTCTCGTCTATCCTCTCCAGCATGGCCTTGATATCCCAGTCGCAGAGAGGGCGGCTGGACACATTTCCGGCATTCTGAGCCGCCGAGTAATAGCCCTCAAACCGTGCCGCTGCGGCATCTTTATCGCCGCCGCACTCCTTAAGTATACGCTTCATGGCATAGTCGTAATGGCCGTCGGCCATAAGGTCGTTTATCGAGACTCCCTCAAGGGCCGATTCCATGACCGGGTCAAGCTCGCTCAGAGCATCCTGCATTCCCGAATTATCGGGTATGACGCCCGAGCCGTTTGTGAGCACCAGCTTTTTAACTTTTTCTTCACCCATGAATGTCACCTTCTGTTATTCGCCGTCAAGGTAGGGGTTGAAGGTCCTTGCCGTGCCTTTCATGTATTCGTAAACGGCGCTTATGTTGTTGTTCTGAGCATTGATGATGTTCATCGCCTGTGCCTTGGCAAGGATATCGCCTGCATTCTCGCCGCTCATTCTCATAACGATGCGGTGGTTGAAGCTTCCCTTATCTCTGATGGCTCTCATGTCGGTATAGAAGCCGCTTGATGTGTCGGTGGTGATGAACGTCATGATGCCGAGCTTAAAGCCTTCGTTGATCATCGTCAGCATATCTGCGCAGGCGTTGTAGGCCTGTGCGCCCTCGGGCAGCCCCATCGAATCGCAGACGAGGTTTCCGTCAAAGGAATCGCCCTCGCCGCCTTCGCTGTCTTCGCCGAGAAGCTTGTTGAGCCACTCGAGATCCTTATCGAATCTGCCGGATTTGGGTTCAGGCTTGGGCTCGGCAGCGGGAGCCGCCGCTCCGCCGCCGATTATGGCCATGAGCCTCATATACTCTTCCTCTGCCTCTTTGATCTCCTTTTCCCTGCGGGCTATTTCATCATCAGCCACATGAGCGCCGCCGCTATTGGGCACAGAAGCAGGCGCGGGCACAGAAGCAGGCTCCAAAGTCGGCGCAGGCTCGCTTGTCATGGTATCCCATGCCTGCTTTCGGTTCAGGCTCAGCGAGCCCAGATACTTATAGGTGCTGTCGGCATCGGGCATGATGACAAGAGTGCTCCACTGACGCGCCACCGAAGTCTCGGAATCAAAGCCGCTTGCCATGGCCTCGAGCTTCTCTGCCTTAAGGCCGATATAGCGGCAGACCTCGGCTGCGGTGGAATAGATCCTGCAGCCCTGCCTGCGGCAGTCGTTAAGGAAGCTCTTGTTGTTGGCATAGAACAAACTTCCCTTTCCGACGAGGATGACCACCTCGCGGCCTCTGCTGCGCGCATTCCTGATGATGCGCCTCATCATCGAGCGGCGCATCTCGCCGTTGTCGCCGACCATAAGGATGTTTTCGCCGTTTTTGGGTCTCATAATATTCATGTGGAAGCATCTGCCGAGGCCCTGATTCGAGCCGATGTAGACTCGCTCGCCCTCATGGGGTGTGATGGGAACGCGGTCCTCATAATCGGCAATATCCTCCGGGCTGTATTTATGGCGCTTCTGGCCCGAATAGACCTCCAGCGGGCGGTCGTACCCGCCGATTCGCTCTCTGATCTCTATGAGCTTTGCCTCCACCTGTTCGTTTGTTGCGAACAGCGATCTTCCGTATTCATAATATATTTTGCGTGAAAACTCGTCGTCAGCGCTGCCTTCTTCGTGCTTATAGATCATGGTTCCCTGAAGGGCCGACGAAAGGCTTACGATATTCCCCGACAGCTTCTCGTCGGGAGACGTGGGCATGCTGAGGTTTGTCTTTACCTCCGAGGCCGCATTTCTCATGGCGATCCTTATGGGGATAAGGCCCATAACATCGTCGCTGAGGCCTTTGAGGTTAGATACGAGCTGAGTGCAGAAGAGGATGTTTATGCCGTGGCTTCGTGCCTCATAAAGGATCTTTTCAAGCTTCTGCCTGTATTCGCTCTCGGCCGATACCGCGCGTGACATATTGTGGAACTCGTCGACGATGACCAGAAGCCTCGGCAGCATATATCCCGCCTTTCGGTATTTGCCATAGTCATTGATCGTCTTTCCGGTCTCCTCCTTCGCCTTTTGGAAGAGCCTTGCTCTGCGTTCCTTCTCCTGCAGGATGGTGTCGATAATGCTGTAGGAGATGGTCTCGCTGGGGTCGGCAACGATGTGGCGGACATGGGGCAGCCTGTTTATCTCGTATGCGTCAAACTGGTTGGTTTTATAGTCTACCAGCCACATTTCAAGCTCGTCGGGATGATAGTGCATGGCGCCGCCCATAATGATCGTGTTGAGCAGGCTGGTCTTGCCCGAACCGACATTACCGGTGATAAGGCCATAGCCCTTAAGGTCATGGTCCATCACGAACTCGACGATCTCGCCCTTTTCGTCCACCATTATGGGGAACCTCAGGTTCTTTTCGGCGCTTCTTATCTCGGGCAGGTAACCTGCGGGATAATACCTGTCATATCCCGTTTCGATGACCACCTTTTCCGAATATGCCTTGTTGAGCTCGTCGAAGAACTCAGGCGAGGGGCTGACCTCGATACGCTTGAAGGGAGGATATGTTCCATCCTCTCTGGTGGTCTTTACCAGCGAAAATGTCAGTTCATTGGAACGCGACAGCTTATCGTCGTTATTCTTCATAAAGCAGAAGCCGCTGACAATGCCGTCGCCGATGGCATCATTTACAAGGGCGCCGGAGTATCCCTCAAGCTTATCTGCCGTATTTCTCGAAATAAGCACGCCAATGCCGCATCTGTCTGCATTATGTATGATAACCTCAAGGTCATGGATGATCTGCGCCGTGTAGCCGTGGGGGAAATCGCAGAGGACAAGCATGGTATAATTGATCTGCTCGTTCTGATGCTCTTTGTTGTAATCATAAATATCCTCACAGCCCGATGCGGTGAGCTTATGCATCGTATCGGCCACATGAGAGGCAATGCCGGCGATCATGTCGCCTATCTCGCTTGTCTTGGTGCGGTATTCGACAACTCCGCAGCCCTTCGACTCCTTTGTGAGCCTGATAAGGCTTCCGAGGCTCGCTCCCTGATGGACGGGGTCGGCATAATACACCTTGATCGTGTTTTTGGGCATGAATCTGAGGTGTCTCAGGACGATATCACGGAAGACATCGCTTGTAGACAGCGTCTGTCCTTCGCACTCGGCATAGATTTTGACCATGCTCCACAGACTGTGGGTCAGAGGAAGAACATAAGAAAAAGGCTTCTTTCTGAAGCACAGAAGATTACCCAGGAAACCGCCTGCGAACTCGATGGCATCATGTCTCCCTGCCGCGCTGTCCCAATTAAACAGGGGCTGATCGTTATAGGCGACCTCGGCGACATACTCAAGGTGCCGCCCTATCAGATACCGCTTGTTAAATCCGCATCCGTTATCCTCAGTGATCTCGGGCACAACGGGAGTATAATGCTGCCAGCCTTCCTTGTCGCCGATAAGCTCTGCCGACGAAGCATAATACTCGTTTATATCGTCATATTCGTCCTGACGGATGCCCTTTGATGCCGAGGCCTTTGTGCTCGCCACCTGATCGGCCAGAGCTCTGCGTCCTGCTTCAATCTGTCTTTTAATATCATTCTCATTTTTCTCAAGGGTCTCTCTCATCTCTGCCTCGATCGCTTTCTCGGCCTTCTCAAGCTCCCTGGTCAATCTGTCGGTGTCTTTGTTTATCTCATCTATACGCTTCTTCTCGCGGTCCAGCTTGATATAAAGCTGGCCTGCCATCTGGGTATTTGTATTCCAGCCATCCTCTCTGGCAAGCTTTTTGAGCGTGCTGCCTATGCCCCTAGAGGAGATCTTATTCAGGATCTCATATCCCTCATTGAGGTCAAAGGGCAGGCCGTCATCCTTGACAAAGGGGAACAGGATATTGCTTCTGGGCACATAGCGCCCCAGCATTCTTTCAAGGTCGGCTACCGCTTTGACATGTTCCAGCCATGCTCTTTCCTGAGCATATATCCTTTCCTTGGCCTCGCTGTACTTCTTATCAAAAGCCACCGCCTGATCTGAGAGGAGCTTTTTATATGCTTCTGTTTGCCTTTCCTCTTCTTCCTGACGTGTTTCATAAAGCTCCACTATGGCATTATTCATAACGAAGATCTTGGAATAAAGGTCTTTAAGTTTATCGGTCAGCTCCCAGTAATTATACGACATCTCTCTCCCCCCTATCAGCTTATATCATTTCCGTCGTCACAGCTCAGGCCGGTCAGCCTTTTCGCAAGGTCGGTGCACCTGTCCATGACGCCCGAAAGGTTGTCTATATTGGTGTAGATATCCTCGGCATATCGGCGCATGAGGTTGTAATAACGCACCTCGTAGTTCTTCTGTGCCTTGCACTTCCACGAGTTCTGCTTTATATCATCCCACTTCTCCTCAAGGAGGATGTGGGCCTTTTTGCTGTTATCCATCGCCCTAGCCTACCTTTTTTTCACATCGTCCCAGATCTCGCTGTCCCACTCGGCCTTCACAGCTGCCGCTTTTTCTGCCTCTGCTGCTGCGGCAAGCTCTCTTGCCTTCTCGCGGTCGGCCCTGATCGCGGCTTCAAGCTGCGCTATCTCGTCCTTTAGTGCGGAAGCCTCGTCCGACTCCTGATCTCCAAGCCTTACCAGCCTGCGGTTGAGCCTGCGCAGCTCATGGGTGCGCTCCACCCTCATCCTCTGCTCCATAAGCTCATCTCTGACCCCATTAAGCAGCTCGCTGTCGAGGATTGCGGCGATCGAAACGTCGTCTCCGCTTCCCTTTTCGGTCATCACCGGCAGGAAGGCCTCGAGCTCGCTCTTCATGTTTTCGGCTCCGTTATCCACCGCCTCTGTGCAGATATTCGCATAAAGCTCAAACAGCTCTTCGGTTCGGGGATAGGAATTATCCACGCCGTCGGTGCCGATAAAGGCCGCGGCAGGCAGGTCGGTGGTGTAGAAGAACCTGAACTCGTCGATGGCGCTGCGGTCGCACATGGATGTCACCACGCTGGCCTCGCACTTGTCGTTCCAGGGGATGGGCTTGTCCATATGTCCCCTTCGGCTGACGGTGACACACTCGCCGTCGCCGTTGCGGATGGCCAGCATATATTCCTCTGTGATCAGCAGGGCTATCAGAGTCGCGCCGTAGGCATGCTCGGCCTGCTCGCCGGCAAGATAGCTCTCGCGGTATTTGTCCGACACGTTTTTGACTTCATCCTCGGTGAAGGGGCAGGCCTTCACGTCTTCATTAACGGCATCGCGCCAGCGCATGATGATGTTTTTGCACAGCATCGAAACGACCTCGTTTGCCCTGCGCGAGCCGACAATATGCTCGGCTCTGATCTCCGAGGCAAAATCGTGCATTGCATCCAGCGCGGCCCTGCAGGCAAAGCGCGAGCCGCGGTCGCTTCTTACGAAGTTGCGGCTGCCGTGGCCGTCAGACACCGCAATGATAAGGAATCCATCGCCTTCTGCGGTCTCGGCCCAGTCCTGGCAGAGGGTGCCCTCTTTTTTATGGCTGTGTCCGATGGAGCTGACTGCAAACGCATGCCGGCGGATGCTCTTCTCAGCAGGAGCAGGCTCACGAGCGGCTTCTTTTTCCTCTGTATGCTCATCGGGTGCTTTTGCCGCTCCCATACCGAGCTTTGATGCAACGCTCAGCAGAGCGATCTTAAGTTTATCCAGCTTTCCCATAGCTTATTACCAATCGTTGTCGTCGGCAAAGGGGTCTGCGACCTTTGCCTTTGTCTTGCCCGAAGCCGAAGCGGCGGCAGTGCCGTTAGCTCCGCCTGCAGGTGTGCCGGTGCTGCCGCCCAGCGATTTGAGGTGAGCGACAAGGCCCTTATACGTAGGCTCAAGGTCATTTCCCGAAGGAACGCCGACCTTGGCAAGATAGCTTTCGATCTCTGCTGCGGTGTTTCCGTCCACCGAGGCCTCACCGCGCTCCTTTATCATGTGTGCAAGCTCGCTTATTACCTGCTTTTTCTTATCTTCCTGCTGGCGCCTGATCTGATCTGCGATCTCCTTTTCGTCCACCTTGGTGCCGGCCGTCTGGCTGCGGCTCTGCATCTTGGAGGATACCGTCGCGACATTTACGATGAGGTGCTTAAGGTCTTCCTTCTGTCCGTTGCAGGAAAGAACGGTCTCGATATTGCCGGTGAACTCCGACAGGGTCTGGATCGATGCCTTGTCGACGGCAATGGCGATCTTCTGCGCCTCTCTGTACCAGTTGTTGTGCTGAAGGACGGCAAGGCCCGAACGATAGTCGTCGGTGGGTTCGCCGTCGCTGAGCAGGATGATGACGGGGGCATAGTTGCCGGCCGCGCCGTCCATGAACTCTTTTCTCGAGAGCCTGTTTTCAAGCTCGCGGAAGGCCGCGCCCATGTCGGTGAGGCCCGAGGCCTTCATATCGGTCCACTGGAAATGGTCGAGGTCCTGAACACCTCCGCCTATCCATCTGCAGCCGCTGGAAAAGGCCAGCACGCCAATGCGGATCTCGGCATCGGCATTCTCGTCCGATATATTTCTGAGAAGAGGGATCATCTCTTCGATAGCTCCGTTAACCTTGCCGATGTTGCCGCTGACTGCCATCGAACCCGAACAGTCGACAAGAAGGAAGAGGGTCATAACTTTTCTGGGTATGCTTGTTCCGAATGCGGGCATATTTATTCTCCTTTTTATCCGTCTTTTAAATTATCTCAAACTCTGCGCCGAAAACACTTGCCTTTATCCCGGCCTTTGCCGGCATCCTCTCGCCCGGGGCAAGAAGCCTCTCGGCTCCCGAGGATGTGATGCAGCGCCATGTTTCGCCGCTCACATTAACGATATAATCTCTGCCGGGGAAGCCCTCGGTTCCCACCACCTCAAACACGGGGTCCAGCGCCTCGCGCTCGGGGCATTCATAAAGCTGCGCCTTGCGCACCAGCATTCCGGGATACACCGGCATCGAATACTTCTTAAGCTTTATTTCTCTGAAAAGGGGCAGCTCGTCTCCGCAGGCGGCGCAGACGGCGTCGGTCGAGCTCACAAACTCTTCGTTGCCGCAGGAGGGGCAGCGGCAGATGGTGTTTCTGAACCTGAGCAGAACATCGAGCCACTCGCGCTCCACAAGGCGAGCTCCCTTATATCCGCCATTTTCAAAGGTCATCGACCCCTTTGTAAAGCTGCGTATGTATGCCTTTCTGAGATATTCGGGCAGCTCGCTCCATATTGCCGCAGCATGGTCGCCCACCCCCTTAACGGGAGGGTTAGAGCCATCCTCGGGGTCGAACACAAAGATCGGCGCCCTGCCATAAAACTCGCGCTCGTTCTCAGCCGTCATGCAGGCCGGAGTCGAATATTCACCCTCGAGGGGATGAAGATACATAAGCATCATAAACAGTATGACCGACATCGAAAAACGGTCGGTATACTTATCGGGCATCTTCTGCCCCAGCACCACCTCGGGCGCCATATATCTCTGCTTGCCGAGGATTCCGGTGACGTTGCCCTCATAGGCTGCGTTGTCGTTGTCGCAGATAAGGCACTCGCCCGTGTCGGGATCAAAGAAGAAGTTGCCGTCGTTCAGGTCCTGATAGCTATAGCCGCTGTTATGCAGTATCCTGAAGGCATTGACAAGGTTGAGCATGGCATCCACCGTCACCCTGAAGCTCTTAAATCTTGCCTTGCGGCCCACCAGCAGCACCGAAAGCTCCTTGAAACGGTCGGGCCTCAGATCCATGATGTATCCGAAGCTGCCGTGGGTGATGTTGGTTATATCCTTAGGCCAGAGGAAATCATCCGAAGGAGGGCCGTTGTCTATATTTTTACACAGGTTGTCATAAAACTGCTGGCGCTGCTCGATGGATTTGAAGGTGGTTTCGTGATACCACTTAAGGGCCATCTTTTTTCCGTCGTAATCGACGAGATAGACGGTGCCCTGCCCGCCCGAGCCCAGCTCTTTGATGATCCTGGCTTTTCTGAAGTCGCGTGTTTCTATACTTACTCCGGTGTATGGCTTTGCCATAAATATCCCCCCGAAAAACTTGTGATTATTCTTATATTTTACCACATCGGTTAGTCTTTTCAAACTTTATCAAAAAATAATATACACAAAAAATCCTATATTTAATGTATATATATGCTAAAAAGCCAAAATTAAAAGGGGATTTTGTCCCCCTTCCCCTTGACGCATTATGCTTATTTTCTTATTATTCTAATATATCACAAATCACTCCAAGGAGCTGAATATACATGAAATGTCCCGACTGTCAGAAGAGCTGGGCTCCCTCTGACGCAGCAGCCAAGGCCATCTGCCCCTACTGCGGCAGCACAGACTCGGCCCCCGAAAATATAGACGAAGCTTTGTGGAAGGTCGCCTCGCTGTGCGGCGTTTCCTTCCTCGAGGACGGCCAGAAGCTCACCGGTGCTCTGCTCGACCTTGCCCCCAACATGAAAAAGGAATATAACCTCGTCAGAAGCCTTGTGGAATCGGGCGGACATACCCGCCTCTTTTCGGTAAGGAATGCCGCCTCCTCCCGTCAGGAGACCGAGCTTAAGATCGCCATGCGCGACCTTACCGACAGCTGGGGTATGTCGGAAGACAATGCCGCTTCCCTTTGCCGCGCATACCTAAGCGCCGCAATGGGCGCTGTTCCCTCCACCGCAAAGGCCGAAGAAGAGATCTTTACTCCCCACTACGAAAAGATCCTGGACGTAAAGTCCACCGTTGATGCCATTTTAAAGCTGGCAAGCCAGAATGGCGAGATCGACATAAATGCCTCTTTCCGCTATGATGTCGACACCTATCTCAAAACCAGAGTCGGCATCCCCTCGGGCGGCTTCAAGGAATCGGACATCCACAGCCTCTACATGGGCTTTGTTTCGTATATGAAGGCTCAAAATCCTGCAGGCGGCAGCACCGGCACCGGTACTGCCTCAGGCAAAAAGCCGGGCGGCAATAACAATGGAGGAAATGCCGGCGGCAGTAATCCCGGCGGAAATCCCCCTCCGGCCAAGAAAGCCAAGCGCCCTGCCTTTAAGGATGCCCTTTTCTCCCACCCCTCCGGCCAGCAGCCCATACCTAAAAAA
>JAFQVZ010000126.1 GCA_017407765.1 Clostridia bacterium
AGCTTTCATATCATCTTTTGATGTGATGATCAAAGCAGTATTCCCCCTTTCATCACTATATGAATACACTCATCAACATAATAATAAAGATTCCACATATCAAAACAAAGCTCAGTATCAAATGATTTTTGTCCGGTTACTTCTTTCTTTTTCATTAAAGACACCGCCTCTGATAGCCAAAACATTTCTTCTGTTTATTTTAATTATAAGATAAACTGCTATTTTGAGTCAATCTATTTAAAAAAAGCCATCCTTCGGTTACGAAGGATGGCTTTGGGGAATATGCAGCTTACTTGCTCAGATAGAAGGCCTTGTATGCCTTGGCTGTCATATAAAGGTCAGCCTTGGAAATGACCTCGAAGGGAGCATGCATCGACAGAACGGGAACGCCGATATCAACAACGTCCATATCTGCGTTGGCCAGAATGAAGGCGATGGTGCCGCCGCCGCCCTGGTCTACCTTGCCCAGCTCGCTGGTCTGCCAGATAACGCCTGCATCGTTCATGATCTTGCGTACCTTGCCGACAAACTCGGCGTTGGCGTCGTTGCAGCCGCCCTTACCGCGGGAGCCTGTGTACTTAACGATGGTAACACCCTTGCCGAGGTAGGATGTGTTGCGGGGATCGGCAACCGAAGGATAGTTGGGATCGAAAGCAGCAGCTACGTCGGAAGAGAGCAGTGCGCTCTTAGCCATTGCACGGTCGATATCGAAGCCGTTGCATGTGCCGCGCTGGAGCTCGATCATTGTGCCGATAACGTTGGCAAAATAACGGGAGTGCATACCTGTGTTGCCGTTGGAGCCGACCTCTTCCTTATCAACGAAGAGAGCAACAGCTGTCTTCTCGCACTCGGTTGTTTCGAACAGAGCCTGCATCGATGTGTAAGCGCAAACACGGTCGTCATGGCCGTGAGCAGCGATAGAGCCGCGGTCGAAGCCTACGTCGCGAGCCTTGCCTGCGGGAACCAGCTCGAGCTCAGCCGATACAAAGTCTTCCTCGACCATGCCATACTTCTCGTTGAGCATCTTGAGAACGTTCTTCTTGAAGCGTACCTCTTCCTTCTCTTCGCCCATGGGCAGTGTGCCTACGATAGCGTTGAGCTCCTCGCCGGCAACGCCTTCGGCCAGAGTTCTCTTGTTCTGGTCGGCAGCCAGGTGGGGCAGCAGGTCGCTGATATAGAATACGGGGTCGTTCTCGTCGTCGCCGACACTTACGTTTACCATAGAGCCGTCAGCCAGGACAACTACACCGTAAAGAGCCAGAGGCAGAGCTACCCACTGATACTTGCGGACACCGCCGTAATAGTGTGTCTTGATAAGAGCCATGCCGCCGTCTTCATAGAGGGGGTTCTGCTTGAGGTCGAGGCGGGGAGAGTCGATATGGCTGCCAACAATGTTGACGCCCTTTGCAACTTCTTCCTTACCGATAACTGCGAGGGTTACGTTCTTGCCGCGTGCGAGGCTGTAAACCTTGTCGCCTGCCTTGAGCTCTGTGACTGTGTTGAGGTCGACAAATCCGGCTTCCTTAGCACGGCGAACGATCTCGTCAGCGCAGACGCGCTCGGTCTTGCTTGCATCCATGAATGCCTTGTAGTCTTCGCCCATAGCCATAACTTCGGCGCGCTGAGCTTCGTCAAGAGCATCCCATACCAGACCGTACTTGACGGTCAGTTCATTCTTCTGCATTTTGAATCTCTCCTTTAGTATACAACAGAGAATTATATCCTCTATCTATTCATTATATTTTCGATCTCGTCAATGTCAAGCAGTCTGTTGCCGATAAGATCGCAGGGCTCGCCCTCTGTGATCAGAATATCGTTCTCGAGGCGTATGCCTATGCCCTCTTCCTTGATATAAAGGCCGGGTTCGTTGGAAACGACCATGCCGGGCTCGTAAACAAGGCGGTCGGAGGGGTCGTGGGTGTCGAGGCCCAGCGAGTGAGATACGCCGTGGTAGTAATACTTGCCTACCTCGCTGTCATCGGTTATGAGGCCGATGGTGCGCAGCGCCTTCTTATAAAAGTCGATGACAGCCTGCTGGGGCTCACGGATGGATACGCCGGGACGCATTTTATCTTTGGAGATATCCATAGCTTCACGGACGATCTTATAAAGCTCCTTCTGGCGCTCGGTGAACTTTCCGCCAACGGGGAATGTCCTTGAAACGTCAGAAGCATAATTGCGGTATTCTGCACCCAGATCAAAGAGGATCAGGTCGCCGGCATTGACGATATGATCGTTGTCGCTGTAATGAAGCATGACGGCATTGGCACCCGAGGCGGCAATAGTGGTGAAGGCCTTGCCCATGCCCGACCTTGCAACATAATGCTCGAAGTCTGCCGCCCACTGATATTCATACTCACCCGGCTTTGCCGACCTGAGCATATGCTCAAGAGCCTTAATGGTAACGTCGCCTGCCTTACGGATGCACTCGATCTCCTCGGGCGTCTTGATGGCGCGGAGACCCGAGATCATTTTAAAAGCATTCTCGATGGGCAGCGCGGGATATTTCTCGCGCAGCTTCAGGGCATAGTCCTCGGAAGGAGTCCGGAAGGCACCCATCGAAAGGCGGTCGAAGGAGAAAAGAGCCTTATCGGCCTCGCGGGAGAGCTTGCGGGCAACAAAGCGCTCCATATCCTGCTTATACTTTATATCGTCCTGCTCCATGCCGCTTAATTCGCAGGCACGCTCGACGGTGAGCATCTTGCCGTTCCACTTGATGATCTCCTCGTCGGGCTGCTCGATGAACAGTGCCTCGGAGGGTGTGCCCATGGGCGACTTGCCAAGGATCAGCCACACATCCTGCTCTTCAATGCCGGTGAGATAATAGAAATCGCGATTTACGGCAAAGGGATGCATATTCTGGTCGTGGCTCTTTACAGGCGCGATGCCCGAATGAAGAAACAGCACGCTGCCCTCCTCCATCTTTTCAAAAAGCCTGTGACGGTTATTTGCAAAAAACTCTTTATTCATAACAAAAGACCTCCCTGATGTTACAAGTTATTCTTACAAACACAAGTATACATCAGTTCGGTCTGTTTTTCCAGTATGTAGACTATACTTCTATAATATGTGCAAGTTCATCTTCCGAAAGAGGTCTTTCTTTGGCAAAAGCCTCCCTGACTATGGCCCTCAGCAGCCTTCTGCGCATATCAGCGCCATAACCATCTGCCGAAAGCCTTGCCCTGACCTGCTCCATCCACGGGAGGATATCCTCGATGCCCTCGGGGAGCACTTCTTCTATCCTCTCGCGCAGGGCAGCAGCCGCCGAAGGCGACTTTCCTCCGGTGGATATGGCAACGCACATATCTCCCCGGCTTATTATCGAAGGAAATATAAAATCGCATTCGGAGGGCTGGTCAACTGCATTCACCGGAATATGCCTCGCGCGGCACAGCTCTGCGATCCTCAAGTTTTCGTCACGATCTTCGGCTGTGATGACAAACACCGGGCAGCAGCCGAGGTCCCCCTCTTCAAACCTGCGTTTTTCGGCAAATACCCCC
>JAFQVZ010000127.1 GCA_017407765.1 Clostridia bacterium
AAAACTGAGGTCTGACGGAACTTATGGAATGTTCGTTCTGGAACCGCTCCAGAGCGGATATGGAAACACCTTAGGCAACAGCCTGAGAAGGGTGCTACTCTCCTCATTACCGGGTGTCGCAGCTACGTCCGTTAAGATCGACGGCGTTCAGCATGAATTTTCGACAGTTCCCGGAGTTAAAGAAGATGTTACAGAACTGATCCTCAACATTAAGGGACTTAGAGCTAAGATGTACGGCGAGGCTCCCAAGACCATCTACATCGAAGCTGAGGGCGAAGGCGAGGTTACTGCCGGTGATATCAAGACCGACAGTGAGGTCGAGATCCTTGATCCCGGCATGCATATCGCTACACTCAGCGCAGGTGCAAAGCTGTACATGGACATTACACTTGACAGAGGCAGAGGCTATGTTTCTGCTGAGATGAACAAGGAGTATCTCCAGCCTGTTATCGGTGTTATTCCGATCGACAGTATCTATACTCCCGTTCTCAAGTGCAACTACACCGTAGAAAACACTCGTGTTGGCCAGAGAACCGATTTTGAGAAGCTCATAATCGAGATCTGGACAGACGGTACTATCTCCGCTAAGGAGGCTGTTTCCTACGCTGCTAAGATCCTTATCGAAAGACTGAAGCTCTTTGCTGAGCTGTCCGATGATTCGGAGCAGCCCGAGCTGATGGTAGAGAAGGAAGAGAACCGCAAGGACAAGCTGCTTGAGATGACAATCGAAGAGCTTGAGCTGTCCGTTCGTTCTTTCAACTGCCTGAAGAGAGCCGGTATCAACACCGTTGACGATCTCATCAACAAGTCCCCTGAGGATATGATGAAGGTCAGAAACCTCGGTAAGAAGTCTTTTGACGAGGTAAAGGCTAAGCTCAACTCCCTCGGATTTGACTTAACACCATCTGAAGATAACAACTAAATTACGGTTGGCAAATAAACCGAATTCCTATTGAAAGGAGAATAAAAATGCCAGGTACAAGAAAGCTGGGCAGACCCAGCGACCACAGAAAAGCAATGCTCAGAGGCATGGTAACATATCTGCTGGAGAATGGCAAGATTGAGACCACTGTTACTCGTGCAAAGGAAGTTCGCGCAGAGGCTGAGAAGATGATCACCCTCGGCAAGGCTAACACACTGCACACAAAGCGTCAGGTTCTTTCCTACGTTACTAAGGAAGATGTTGCGAAGAAGGTATTCGACGAGATCGCTCCCAAGTACGCAGACAAGAACGGCGGTTACACAAGAATTTACAAGATCGGTCCCCGCCGCGGCGACGCAGCTGAGATGGCTATCATTGAGCTTGTTTAATTTCAGTTAAAAAAATCCCTCCGAAAACTCGGAGGGATTTTTGCTATATGTTCATTAATTCTTCAAAGCTCAGACCGTATCTTCTCGCTACATCAGAGGCTCTGCTGGTGCCGTCAGAGCGTGTGCGCTTAACCTTGTACAACCGCTTTCCGCTTTGTTCGTCCACCTCGACGGTAAGCGAATCAAGCTTTGATAAGCAGTAATCAGCGATGTTTATCTCGTCTGACAGTGTGGCAAGCTCATGAATGTGTGTAACAAATATACCGCGGCAGCCTTTGGCGCTCATTGCTCTTATTACTTCGGACGCTACTGCCGCAGCCTCAGATGAGCCTGTACCCGAAAAGGCTTCGTCCATAATCAGCATGGAATGCTCATCGCAAAGCCGCATAAGTCCGCTTATCTTTTCGCATTCGTCTGTAAATCGGCTTTGTGACGAGCCTTTGTCCTGTCCGCAAAAGCTGAGCAGCAGCTGCGAGCATGGGCTAAGCTCGGCGTATTCGGCAGGGACATATAGTCCTAGTTGAAACAACGCCTGACAGATAGCTACCGATTTTTCAAAAACGGTCTTTCCGCCGTTATTTGCTCCGCACATTATATAGATCATTCCGTTTTCGTCAAACTCTATGTCGTTTCCCGTCATGTGAGTGCCGCCCAGCACAAGCTGAGGAAAGTATATGCCTTTCAGCGTGCATTTTTTCTCTGACATCTCGCATACCTTGGGGCGGCAAACGGGATATCGCATATCCATAAGGCTGAAAAAGAATTCCGCCGCTGCCGTGAGAAATCTGAGGTCGGAATAATACCTCATCAGAGCACCAACCTTTTCGCCTGTGTAAGCCTTGACTGCAGCGCGCCATGATCTGAGAGAAGTGCCAAGAACCTTATAAAGCGCAGCGTTGAAGCTTCCCTCAAAGCTTGCGCGTTCCTCTTTTGACAGCATTCTTCCCGGCGCGGACAGCGGCGCACAGCAATGATAAGGGCTGTCTGACAGGTCTGCTCGCATAAGCTTATCAAGAATGC
>JAFQVZ010000010.1 GCA_017407765.1 Clostridia bacterium
CACTTAGCCGTACACTTGGAGCATCTCTCCTTGAAGAAGCAGTGGCTGGGCATATTTACAGGGTTAGGTACGTTACCGGGGATGTTAAAGAGTGTGTCGCTGTCCGAGTCCATGGTAGGCTTGGATTTCTGGAGACCGATAGTGTAGGGATGCATGGGATTATGGAAGATTTCCGAAACGGTACCCCTCTCAATAATTCTGCCGGCATACATTACTACAACGTAGTCTGCCATTTCCGCAATAATACCCAGGTCGTGAGTAATAAGCATAATAGAGCCGTCGATACGGTTTTTAAGATCGCGAAGCAGGTCAAGAATCTGCGCCTGAATGGTAACGTCAAGAGCTGTTGTAGGCTCGTCGGCAATAAGCAGAGCAGGCTCGCAGGCAAGAGCCATGGCGATCATGACGCGCTGCTGCATACCGCCCGAAAGCTCGTAGGGATACTGCTTGAGGCAGCGTGCGGGATCGGGGATGCCTGTCAGCGACAGAAGCTCGTGGCATTTTGCCAGCGCTTCAGCCTTGGACATGCCTTTATGCAGGCGAAGTACTTCGCTCATCTGCTTGCCGACGGTGTGGACGGGGCTGAGCGATGTGAGGGGATCCTGGAAGATAACGGCGATACGGTTGCCGCGGATATCGCGCATCTTGGCAAGGTCGAGATCAAGCAGATTCTGACCTTCAAAGAGGATCTCGCCTTCATACTTTACTGCCGAATCATAGTCGCGCAGACGAAGTATCGACTGTGACATAACGCTCTTGCCCGAGCCCGACTCGCCTACTACACCGACGATCTCGCCGGGATGAATGGTGAGGTTAACTCCGTCGACAGCCGACAGAAGCTTTTTCCTCGCGGGGAACTTAACGCGCAGGCTGCGCATTTCCAGCAAGGGTTCGTTTGTATTGATCTTTGTGTTATCCATTATTTCTTCCTCCCTGTACGAGGATCAAGATAGTCTCTCAGGCCGTCGCCCAGAAGGTTAAGGCTGAGAACGCAGAGGATTACAGCAAGGCCGGGGAAAATAACTGTCCAGGGTGCCTTGCCGAGAACAGCCTTGCTCTCCTGAAGGATATTGCCCCAGCTTGCATCGGGCGCGGGGATACCGGCACCGAGGAAGGAAAGAGATGCCTCCGACATGATGGCCTGAGCAAAAATAAAGGAAGCCTGGACTGTCAGGGGTGAGATTACGTTGGGCAGGATCAGCTTCCACAGAATGCGGCTGCTGCTTGCGCCCTGCACCTTTGCCGCCTCTACAAAGCTCTGTCCTCGTGTGACGAGTGCGCTGGAACGTACGACGCGTGCAACACTGGGAGTGTAAACGATGGTCAGCGCGATGATAACATTCAGGTTGCTTGCGCCCAGTGCCGCCATCAGAGCGATAGCCAGCAGAACGCCGGGAATAGCTATAAGACCTTCGCAGATACGCATGAGGATCTGGTCAAGGATCTTGAAATAGCTGGCATAAATGCCGATCACCGTGCCGATCAGGCAGGACAGCAGCGATACCGAGCAGCCAACCATCAGCGATACACGGGCACCGTAAAGAACACGGATGAAAAGATCGCGTCCAAAGCTGTCGGTGCCGAAAAGATGCTGTGCACTGGGGCCTTTAAGACGGTCGCTTACCACCATTGCATTGGGGTCGACATCGCTCAGAGCAGGGATGATAAGAGCTGCCAGAACGATGAGAACAAAAGTAACGGCACCAATGATAAGATTGGGGTTGGAGAGGATCTTTTCACGGCGAATGAGGCGCTGCTCGCGCAGAATAGCCTCGCTGGCCGACATTGTGTTGTTATTGATTTCTTTCGACATGATTTCCCCTCCTTACTTACGGCCCAGCTGGATGCGGGGATCGACGAAGCCGTAAAGAATATCGACGATCAGATTGACCAGAACATAGATCAGCGTTACAAACAGAACAACACCCTGGATAACATATACGTCGCGGCGGTTGATCGAGCTCATAATGAGCATACCGAGGCCGGGGATGTTAAACAGAGTTTCTGTTACGATCGTGCCGGTGACCAGGCTGCCGAAGGACTGTCCGATTACGGTCAGGATAGTGGGTGCAGCATTCTTGAGGGCATAAGTCAGAACGACCTTAGCCTCGCGCAGGCCCTTGGCACGCGCTGTGCGGATAAAGTTCTTATAGAGCACTTCCAGTGTTGCAGAACGGGTCATACGGGTAATGTAGGCCGACTGAACAAGGCCCAGCGAAAGCGCGGGAAGGGTCAGATAACGCAGATGCTCCATAAGGCCTTCTTCAAGGCCTGCAAATCCGGCTACGGGCAGCCAGCGAAGCTTCTGAGCAAACAGCAGCATCAGGAACATCGACAGCAGGAAGCCGGGGATGGCGATGCCGAACAGAGATGCGGATACCGTGATGGTGTCGATGGCTGTGCCGCGCTTATATGCAGCGATCATGCCGAGAGGAAGAGCGATCACCAGCGAGATCAGCTGAGCGTAAATGGCAAGGCTGAGTGTGGGGCCAAAGTATTCTTTAATACATTCGACTACCGACATCTGCTGGAAGAAAGACTCGCCCCAGTCGCCTCTCAGAACGCCCATGAACCAATCGGCATACTGAACGATAAAGGGTCGGTCAAAGCCGAGCTCGGCATTGAGTGCGGCAATGTCTTCGGGTGTGGCTTCAAGGCCCAGAAGGGCTGTGGCCGGTCCGCCGGGGACCATATAAACAACGAGGAATACGACTATGGATACTACCAGCAAGGTAGGCAGCAGCGAGCCGATCCTCTTCAGGATGTAAGATAACATTTATCTTCTCCTCTTTTTCTGTATTTTCTGAATGAAAAAGAACGGTGGGGTACATGGTACCCCACCGCCGTTAAAAACGATTATTCGGGAACCTTGACGTTCCAGTAGATGGGCAGATCGAAGTATGTGAAGCCTTCGACATCTGCGCCTGCAGCGATCAGGCCGCTGTAGTGACCGAATACGATGGAGGAACCGTACTCATACAGGAACTCCTGCAGGTCAGCCCATGCAGCCGACGACTCGGCCTGAGAGGGAGCTGTTCGGATCGAAGCGATGCCTGCATCTACCTCAGGAGCATTCAGGCCTGCCCAGTCCATTGTAAGAACGGAGAGCTGAACGGGAGAGAGGTTGTAACGGTTGGATGTGATGAACAGGTCGTACTGATCTGTGTTTGCTCTGTGCTCCATAAATGTAGCAAAGTCATGCTGTTCGACAACGGCATTCATGCCTGCAGCGATGAGCTGCTGATGAACGACCAGTGTTGCATTATACATTTCGGGGTAGTCGGGTGTTGTTACGAGAACGATCTCTTCACCGTTGTAGCCGGCCTCAGCAA
>JAFQVZ010000128.1 GCA_017407765.1 Clostridia bacterium
ATTTTTCCTTTCCCTTTCGGAAATCAAAGCATCTCGATGAATGCCGCGCAGCGTGTGTTCAGCTGGCCGATGTCAGCCTGCGAGTAGTCGGTCTCGATAGCCATGTAGGGATAGCCCTTGTCGGTTACGAGGCGCTTGATGGAGTAGGACTCGACATTGTATGTATGGCAGGCCTGCAGAACGACCTCGACAACACCGTCGATCTTATACTCTTCCAGCAGACGCTCCATCAGCTTGAGGCGGTTCGAGTCGGGTGTCATGACCGAGCAGCCGATGTTGAGGTAACGGTCGGCGATTGCCTGATAGATATCGTCTGTATCCTCGCGGATAAGCTCGTCTACGCTCTTTGCGCCCGAGCAGTTCTCATAGCATACTACGTTGCCGCCATTCTCTTCGATGGCGCGGACCACCTTCATTGCGTTGCCGCCGATGGGGCAGCCTGTAACGAGGATCCTGGGACGTCTGGGAATGGGGCGGTTGCCCTCGTCATATTCCTTCTTGACGCGCTCGGTCAGGGCGATAACCTCCTCGGTTGCCTTCTCGCGGTCAAACTTGAAGTTGGCGCCGTAAAGAACGCTGTAGAGGTTAAGGCCGGCCATGGGAGGGGGATCGAGCTTCATCAGCTCATAGAAGTCCTTGAGGGCGGCACGGCTGCGGTTCATGATGCCCACCTGCTCGCGCACCTTCTCTTCGGTGATCTCAACGCCGAACTGCTCTTCCAGCTTTTCCTTGAGTTTGACGACTTCATCTCTCCACAGCTTGCGGCCCATCTCGCTCTGGCGGTTGGGAAGCTCCATTGTGTGGACGTTCTTGAACTCGCCCAGCATCTCATACATCTTCTTCTTGCCGTCGCAGGTTGTCTCGCCAACGATCAGGTCGGAGAAATAGAAGAAGGGGCACTTCTGTGTCTTGGCAAAGCCATAGCTCGACTTTACGAGGGGGCACAGGTTGCGGGGCAGGTCTTCCTCGGCATCGGGAATGGTCTCGTCAGAGAAGGAGCAGAGGCCGACGGGAACCGCGCCTGCAGCCATGATGACCTCGTTGGGTGTGTAGGTGCAGAAGGTGCCGACGAAGGGGATGTCCTTTTTCTTCATCTCCATCAGGGGGATGAAGGAGTTCTTGCGCTGTTCGCTGAACTCTTCAAATACTTCGGGAAGGTTTTTTACCAGTTCCATAGTTTTTCTCCTTTTCTGATTATTATATATGGGTTACCTGTTGTACAGATGGCAGGCCGCAAGGTGGCCGGGAGCCACCTCGCGCAGCTCGGGCTCTTCCTGACGGCAGCGCTCGGTCACATACTGGCATCTGCCGGCAAAGGCACAGCCCTTGGGCTTGTTGGAGGGGCTGGGCACCTGACCTGTGAGGATGATGCGCTGTCTCGAGCGCTCGACCTCGGGGTCGGCGATGGGGATAGCCGAGATAAGGGCCTTTGTATAGGGATGAGCAGGCTGCTCATAGAGCTCCTCGGCGGGGCAGGACTCGACGATCTTGCCAAGATACATAACGATGATGCGGTCGGAAACGTGCTTTACCATCGAAAGGTCGTGGGAGATCATAAGGTATGTGAGGCCCTCCGTCTCGCGGAGGTCCATCAGCAGGTTGATGATCTGAGCCTGGATGGATACGTCAAGAGCCGAGATGGGCTCGTCGCACAGAAGGAACTTGGGGTCTACCGCCAGCGCGCGGGCGATGCCGATGCGCTGACGCATGCCGCCCGAAAACTCGTGGGGATAACGGTGAAGGCCCGAAGCATGAAGGCCTACCTTGGCCATCAGCTCCTTGACTTTTTCAAGGCGCTCGGCCTTGGAGGACACCAGCTTGTGGATATCAAGGCCCTCTGCTATAAGGGTGCAGACATCGTTGCGGCTGTCAAGGGATGCATAGGGGTCCTGGAAGATGGTCTGCACCTCGCGGCAGTAGGCCGAATACTCGGCGCCTCTGAGCCTGTGCACATCCTTGCCCTTATAAAGGACCTCTCCCCCGTCCTTGTCGTAAAGGCCGATGACGGTTCGGCCGCAGGTGGTCTTGCCGCAGCCCGACTCGCCTACAACGCCGACTACCTCGCCGGGATAGATGTCGAATGTAACACCGTCGACCGCCTTTGTGACGACCTTGCCCGACTGGAAGTATTTTTTAAGGTCTTTTACCTGAAATAAAGGCTGCTGGTTCATGCTCTGCCTCCTTCCTCTGCCATGTGCAGGCAGCGGACGAAATGGGTGGGCGACACCTGAGTCATCTCAGGCATCTTTTCGCGGCACTCTTCGGTGGCATGGGCACATCTGTCGGCAAAGGGGCATCCCGTGGGAGGATTTATCAGCTCGGGAGGCATGCCCTCGATGGTGTGAAGGCGCTTGCCCTTGCCGTCAAGGCGGGGCGACGCTTCCTTAAGGCCGTTTGTATAGTGGTGTCTGCCGTGATAGAAGATCTCGTCGGTGGTGCCCATCTCGACGATGGTGCCGGCATACATAACGACGATCTTCTGTGCCATGCCGGCTACAACGCCGAGGTCATGGGTGATAAGAAGGATCGAGTTCTTCTCCTTTTCCTTGAGGTCGACCAGAAGGCGCAGGATCTGAGCCTGAATGGTCACGTCAAGGGCGGTGGTGGGCTCGTCGGCAACCAGCAGCGAGGGTCTGCAGGCCAGGGCCTGGGCGATGACTACGCGCTGACGCATGCCGCCCGAAAACTCGTGGGGATAGCGTCTGAGGGCCTCGCGGGGGTTGGGGATGCCTACCATCTCAAGCAGCTCTTCGGCCTTTGCCTCGGCCTCGCTGCGGCTGATGTTCTGATGGAAGGTGAAGCACTCGGCGATCTGCTTGCCTATGCGCATCGTGGGGTTAAGAGCGGTCATGGCATCCTGAAAGATGATGGCCGCCTTGTTGCCGCGGTAGTTCTGCCACTGTTTTTCGTTATATGACAGGATATTTTCGCCTTCAAAGGTGACCGTGCCGCTTGTGACCTTGCCGCCTACGACCTCGGTGAGGCCGATGAGCGAGCGGGCGGTTACCGATTTGCCGCAGCCCGACTCGCCTACGAGGGCGACACATTCGTTCTCGCCGATGTCGAAGGATACGTTTCTTACGGCATGGACCGTTCCCAGATGTGTGGGGAACTCGATGGAAAGATCGCGGATCTCATAAAGACTCATAATGGCTTACCTCCTGGACTTGGGGTCGAGAATTGTGCGGAGCGAGTTGCCCAGCACGTTGAAGCTCAGAACGGTCAGCAGGATGCACAGGCCGGGATAAACCGCCAGAATGGGCTTTGTGAGGATATATGTCTGTGCATTTTCAAGCATGCCGCCCCAGGATGCGTTGGGGATCTTGATACCGAAGCCCAGATAGCTCAGCGACGACTCGGTGAGGATGGCGCTGGCGATAGAGTTGGTTGCAGCTACCATGACCGACGACGATACGTTCTTGATCATATGTCTGAAAATGATCCAGCCCTTGCCTGCGCCGAGGCCGCGGGATGCGAGGATAAAGTCGCGCTCGCGAAGGCTGAGTACCTCGGCTCTTACGATACGGGCAACGCCCATCCACGAAAAAAGGCTGATGGTGAGGACCGTTGTTGCAAGGCTCGCATTGAGGTATACGTTCATGGTGATGATCAGCAGAAAGCTGGGGACCGCCATGAGGATATCTACAAAACGCATCATGACCGCGTCGACAAACCTGCCCGACGAGCCCGAAACGATGCCGTAAAGTGTGCCGAAGGTGATGGACACCAGCATCGACAGCGCGCCTACCGACAGCGAGACCCTGCCGCCGTAAAGGATGCGGGTGAAATAGTCGCGTCCGAAATTATCGGTGCCGAACCAGTGGGCCCCGGAGGGATCCTGGAACTTGCTCAGCAGGTCGACCTGATTGGGGTCATAGGGCGAAAGGCCGGCAAGGAGGGCGCCCAATGTTACGATGGCAAGAAAAGCAAGGCTGAGCTTCAGCGAAAGCGTCATGATCTTAGATGTCTTTTTCATTACTTCTTTCCTCCAAAGGTCTTGATGCGGGGGTCAGCCACCGTATACATAAGGTCGGCAAGGAAGTTGCCGATGACAAGAACGATGCAGGACAGCATGGTCGTGCCCATGATCATGTAATAGTCGCGCGAATAGATGGCGCTCATGCCGGTGGTGCCCAGGCCGGGCCAGCCGAAGAGCGACTCGACGATATAGGCGCCCGAAACAAGACTGCCGAGGTTCATGCCGACCAGAGTGATGATGGGCAGCAGGCAGTTCTTGAGCACGTGATGGAACAGGATATAGATGCGGCTGGCGCCTTTGGAGATGGCGTTGAGAACATAGTCCTCGCTGAGCTGCTTGATGGTCTCCGATCTGACGTATCTTGTATAGATCGAGATCTTGCCTATGCTCAGGACGATAACGGGCATGATGCCGTGCTTGATGAGGTCCCATGTGCTGTCGATGCCGGTGGTTCGCATGCCCGAAGAGGGCAGCAGATCCAGCTTGAGCGACAGAAGGACGATCAGCATGATGCCGAACCAGAAGGAGGGCACCGAAATGCCCAGATAGCTCAGAAAGCTGATGACTTTGTCAACGATAGAGTCGCGTTTATATCCGGCCCACATTCCAAGCGGAATTGATACGGCCAATGAGAAAAGTATCGACGCACCCATAAGGCCGATGGTTGCCGGCAGCTTTTTCATGATAAGGGGCAGCACCTTGGCCTTGTTGCTGGTCGATATACCGAAATCGCCGCTGAGGACCTGCTTCAGCCAGCGTCCGTACTGAACGATGATGGGGTCGTTATAACCCAGCTCGGTCTTAAGAGCCTCGTATTCCTCTTCGGTCATATCCTG
>JAFQVZ010000129.1 GCA_017407765.1 Clostridia bacterium
CTTTATGTATAACTGCCGCTTAGGCTTTGGCGCATCCCGTTTTTCAATAAGCCGCGCTATGTATTCTTCGCTCCGAGCTACATTAAGGCCATGATCCGCAATATGTCTTGCCGCCTCGTTCTGTTCTTCTTCATCCTCAAGGGCAAGCAGTGCCCTTCCGTGCCTTTCGCTGAGGCCGTATTCGCGGATGATCTCTATCGTCGACTTATGAAGCTTAAGCAGCCGCATTTTGTTGGCCACCGCCGCCTGCGTTCTTCCTATCTTCTCGGCCGCCTGCTGCTGAGTTAGGCCGAAATCACGGGTCAGCCTGACAAGCCCTTCCGCCTCCTCAAAGGGATCAAGATCCCTCCGCTGCAGGTTCTCCACCAGCGCCATGGCGGCGCTTTGCCCATCGTCTGCCTCAAGCACATAACACGGCACGGTGTCAAGGCCCGCAAGCTTCGATGCCCTCAGCCGCCTTTCTCCGGCGATCAGGACATACCTCTCCCCTTCCCTTCTGACTGTAAGAGGAGTTATTATCCCATGCTGCGTGATGCTGTCGGCAAGCTGACGCAGAGCCTCGGCATCGAATATCTTTCTCGGCTGATGCGGGTTGGGTACTATCTTATAAAGGGCGATATGTTTAAGTGTCGGTCTGCCCTTAAAATCTATAGAAAAAGCCATATTTCCACTTCCTTTTGCTATATTTTACCATAAGGACAAGTGGAAATATGGCGAATGTATGGTTATCTTCGATCAATCAAAAAGCTTCTTTTTATAGTAGCCGTTTGCCATATAAATGGCCGCAGCCGCATTATGGCCCAGAACACGGTCCTTGGTGAAGAGTGTTGTGCAAAGGCCGTCACAATACTTATAGAAGAGGCTGTCATGGCCTACGCAGAGGCCCATGAGGATATTGAGGTCGGTTCCCGCCTCGTTGAGCAGCTTGGCCTGCATGATGGGGTTGCAGCCTACCGAGCCGGTGGCGCCTCCGCTGCACTCGGCAGGGATGCCCATGTCGCCCTTAGGAACTGCGCCGACCTTGCAGCAGGCGCCGAATACCTCGAAGCCATGATGACGGAGATATTTTGTAACGATGCGCGCCTCGTTGGCAACGCCGGTGCAGAAGGCTATGCCAATGCGCTTTGCGCCGATCTTCTTGGCAAACTCCATTGTTTCCTGAAGACGTGTGAGCTGGCAGTAGTGTTCATGCTCGACGACAGCGGCCGCCACCATGATCTTCCGGTTTTCCTCTTCGGCATAAAGCTCCATGACCTCGTCCATAAGCTTCTGATCCATGCCCGTTGTCAGGCAGAAGGGAGGATATGTTTTATCGCCCGTGCCGCAGTTATATGTACCGCAATCGACACAGGAATTGGGGCATTTGTTTTCTTCCATGATTATATTTTCCTTTCGTTTTGTTGTTTGATTATGTGGGGCATATAGCGAGAGCCGTTCCAAGCCCTCTTTTGAAAGAGGGTGGCATGCCGCAGGCATGACGGGTGTTTGGCCTGCAGTCTTACGGCAACATAAAGGCATCCGTCAGAATGGCGTTGCCAAACCTCAGTCACTTCGTGACAGCTCCTTTCAAAAGGAGCCTTGGACGCGGCAGGCGATTCGTGAATTGCCCCTACGTTTGTCTGACGTAAGAGTACCCTTGGCTCTCCCTCTGGGAGAGTACCAAAGGCACTAGCTTCGCGTCGCTGTCACGAAGCAGACTGAGAGGGCCCTTATATCATAATTCTATCACAA
>JAFQVZ010000130.1 GCA_017407765.1 Clostridia bacterium
CCCATAAAGCTGATGGCGCTGCCTCTGGGATAGAAACACATAAGGCCTGCCATGCACAGGGCAAGGCAGAAGACGGTTTTGGGCGTCAGCTTTTGTCCATAGAAAATGGCGCCCATAAGGAATACGAACAGGGGATAGATGAAATGAACCGTTGTGCAGATGCCCGATGCCATAAAGCTGTAGGAAGCAAAAAGCAGCAGCTGAGTCATACCCGAACCAAACAGCGACAGGATCACCAGCCCACGGGCAGCGGCTTTGGAAACGGGCATAAATACCCTGCCTTCGCGTCTGTGCAGCAGGAGCGCACAGACGGGGAGAAAGAACAGATTTCGGATAAAGGCCATCATCATAGAATTGCCGCCGCCGGATGTAAAGGTGGTGACCCAAAGGGGCGAAAGGCCGAAAAGGCTTGCCGAGGCAATGGCAAAGAAGATGCCTTTGTATTTATGAGACATTGGAGCAGTCCTCCGTGAGATATCGTTTTACTTGAGAATGTCGTATACCAGCGAGCAGAACACGCGGACTGCGCGGCTGAGAACGGCTTCGTCGAAGTTATAGATACGGCTGTGGCCGGGACCTGCGCAGGGGCAGAGGGAACGGAAGAACAGAGCCTGTCCGCCTCTCGACTGTACGCGCTCCATCATATATGTAAAGTCTTCGCTGCCGCCGCCGGGCTGGGGAACATATTCCTTTGCCTTATATTCGGGCATTTCACGGCATATAAGGTCATAGGCGCGCTTCATCAGCTCAGGCGAGCTTTCGGCGGTCTGAGCCGCACCCATTACCTTGATCTCGTATGTGCAGCCATACATTTCGGCGCAGCTCTTGATGACATTGCGTGCGCAGGCCTCCATATAGTCCTTGATCTCGGTCGACTTGCCTCTGACCTCCATCTCCATCTTGGCGATATCGGCGATTACGTTGCGGCCGGTGCCGGCGTGGAGAGTGCCTACATTGACGCGGGATTCGCCCTTGCCGTGGTGAGGAATGGCATAGAGATTCATAACTGCGGCTGCAGCGGCCTGCAGGGCATTTTTGCCGACATGAGGTGCGCCCGAGGCATGAGCCGAAGCGCCGCGGAACCATACATCCAGCTTGGTCGTGGCCATAGCGCCGCCGCCACCGGTCACAAAGTCGGCGCCATCGGTATTTGCGCCGATGTGGTTGCCGATAACAAAGTCTACATCGTCAAGGTGGCCCTTTTCAACAATGGATCTTGCGCCTCTGACGCCTTCCTCGGCAGGCTGGAAGATCAGCTTTACTGTGCCGTGGAGCTGATCCTTGATGTTTGCCAGAACTTCTGCAACGCCGAGGCCTGTGCAGGCGTGGCCGTCATGGCCGCAGGAGTGCATCATGCCGTCATTGATGCTGGCAAAGCCTTCGGCCATGGGATAGTGGCTGTCTTCTTTGGATTCGATGACACCAAGGGCATCAATGTCGAAGCGGAGAGCAACTGTGGGGCCTTCGCCGCACTCGAGAATGCCGATGACACCGGTAAAACCGTCTTTTGTGAAGGGGAGGAACTCGGGGTCGCCACCCTGCTCGAGAGCACGCTGATAGTTGGCATCAAGCACCTCCTGATCGGGCAGACCCATGCGGGTGTCGGCATCGCATACTTCTTTGCCCACAAGAACTTTGAAGCAGCCCATGTCGGTAAGTCTTCTTGCGATGATAGAGGAAGTTCTCATTTCCAGCCAGCCCGTTTCGGCGTGCTTATGGAAGTCGCGGCGCTGTGCGGCGATCTTGTCCTGAACGCCCGAGGCCAGTTCAGCAATTTTCTGATACATGATATTTCTCCTTTATTTTAATATTATGGTTTTTAAAGCAGTTCTTCGGCGGCCTGCTTATTGAGGCTCTCAAGCTCGCGAAGTCTTCTTGCAATGCCTTCAAAGGCCTGAGGCTCAGCCATAGCCTTATCTATCTGGCTGCACAGCCACTGTTCATTTACATCTTCAAGCTTTGTGCAGCAGGAGTTGCCCGAATACTCCATGAAACCGTCTACCTTAATATCATAGGAAACGCCGATGAAGGGGATGCCTGCAGCGGCCGAGAAGACGAGAGCATGAAGACGCATTGCGCACATGACCGATACATGCTTGAGCAGGGCGATCATAAGCTCGACATCTTCAATGCCATCAAGGATATGGTGAGGTGTCTGAAGATTCATCGATGCCTCCTTGCAGGGCTCGATGTCTTTGGGCTGCTCAAAAGGAATAAACAGCGCTGTCAGGCCGTGACGCTTGTAGGCATACTCGGCCGCCTTTGTGAAGGGGGTAAAGTCGTCAAGGCTTTTCCATGAACGCAGCGCAAAGGCGATGTATTTTCCGTTCGGGTCGAGGCCGCGGCTGCGAAGAAGGTCGCAGGCACGGGCATCGGAAGCGGGAACAAGGCATAGGGTAGGGTCGGCAGTCATACGGATATCGGGTCTTGAAACCTTCATGTCTTCCAGTTCACGGAGGCTGCCGGGGTCGCGAAGGGTGATTATATGGGGGTTCTTGTCAAGGACATGGCCTGCAAGCCTGCGGTTGATGTCTTTCTGAACATGGCCGATGCCGCAGCCATACATAAGCACCTTGCAGCCCAGCTTGCGTGCGGCCCAGATGGTGAAGAGGTAGAAATAAAGCGAACGGCTGGAGGTTACGTCCTGAATGAGGCTGCCGCCGCCGTTTATGAACAGCTTACGCTTTCTCATCTCGCGCATGAAGGAGAAAACATTAAAGGTATAGACCGCCTTGACCTTGTGCAGCAGCTCGGTTTCTTTGGGCTTGCGGGTCATAACGGAAATGGGGGTCAGAGGATCAATGGAGCGCATAGTGTCGAGAATGGCCTTGAGGATGGCCTCGTCGCCTGCGTTGCCTCGTCCGTAAGCGCCGCAGATAAGGATGCCGTCGCGGCCCTTTTTGCGTTCTTCAAGCTCAAGGATGTTGTTATAGATCTTCTGCTGAGTGTCGGCCATGCTCTCGAGCGAGTAGCGCGACGATGCCTTGGCATGGAGGCGTCTGGCAAACAGGGCGCGCTTTTCAGGGTTCTGGGCAAGGTCGATGATATAGGAAGCGAAGGTTTCATAATCTCCGGGATTGAAGATATATCCGTCTTCGCCGCTGTCGATCAGGTCACGCATGCCGCCGACATCACTTGTGATAACGGCACAGCCCTCGCGGATACCCTCAAGTATAGAGTAGGGGAAGGATTCCGAGATAGAACAAAGAACGTCGATGTCGCAGACCGAGAAGAAGGTCCTGACATCCTTGATCCACCCCATAAAGGCAACGCTGCTGTCGATGCCCAGCTCGCGGGAAAGGGCGATAAGCTTGTCCATCTCTTCACCGTCGCCG
>JAFQVZ010000011.1 GCA_017407765.1 Clostridia bacterium
CAACAGGATATACCCAATGGAGATAAGGCCGTTTATGCCCATATTTATAAGGCAGGCTTCTATTCCGTCGAGATGGGTGAAGTCCTGAGAGGAAAGTCCCGGGCGCTTTAGCATACGCAAATAGTTCTCAAATGCCTGAGCTCCGCCCTTTCTGAAGCCCATAAAGATAAGGAACAGGCAGAAGGCGCCAAGAACAAGGCCGACCTCGAGGTTGTCGCCGGTGTTCCACACCGTTACGGGATTGAACATATATCCGTAAGATTTGAGTATGGGAACGATGACGAGGCATAGGAGGCCGAGAGAGAAGCCGCTGGTATAGAGGGTCATTCCATTGAGCAGATAAGCGGCGTAGGGGCCCATCATGGGGATGACAAAGCCGATAAGCAAACCGCATAACAACGAAAGGAGCATATTAAGCGGCTGAAGTGTGCCATGATAAAAGAAAAGATGGCTGATCAGAGGGGCCAGCGCTGTCGAGAACAGGCTGAGGGTCAGGCAGCCGGAGAAGGCTTTTTTGAACACCTTGCAGTAGAGATATGTTCCCAGCAGAATGAACCACATGTTGAAAACACTCTTGCCGAAGAAGGAAAAGCCTGACATAAGGCCGATCGTGAGGATGCCTGTGCCGTTAAGAGGGATCCTGTTGATATACATCAGGATAACTGTAATAAGCGTTACGGCCGATACATTTGCAAGGGCGGCGCCATAGCCTGCCAGAAGGAAATAGTCGGTTATAAGCATATTATCAGCTACCATGATCTTAAGAAATCCGGCAATGATCTCTGAAGGCTCGGCCAGAACAGAGGCGATCAGGCCGAAGGAAAGTGCATAGGCAAATGCCCATTTATATCCTTTGGTCGGGTCGTTATTCAAGCGCAATTCCTCCCATTTTCTGATGCTTTTCACGGATCTCCATTGCTTTATAAAGCTCGGCATACTTGCCGTTGAGCTCAAGGAGCTCGCTATGGCTTCCGCGCTCGATTATTCTGCCGTCTTCAACTACAAGGATGATATCGGCATGGCGCACAGTGGAAAGGCGGTGGGCGATCATAAAGGATGTGCGGCCTTTAAGAATATGCTGGATGGCATTCTGGATAAGCAGCTCGGTCTCAGTGTCGATGGAGGATGTGGCCTCGTCGAGAACAAAGATCGGAGGATCGGCCAGAATTGCGCGGGCAAAGGAAATAAGCTGTTTTTCGCCGGTGGAGAGACGGTCGCCGCCTTCGCCAACATCGGTGTCATACCCTTTTTCGAGCTTTTCGGCAACAACGTCGGCCGAAACCATTTTGGCAGCCGCCCTTACCTCTTCGTCGGTTGCGTCGGGCTTGCTGTAGCGGATATTCTCGGCAACGGTTCCAGAGAAAAGCTGAGGGCTCTGAAGAACATAGCCGAGAGAGGAATGGAGCCACAGCTGGCTGCGCTGACGATAGTCGACGCCGTCGATAAGGATAGAACCACTGGTGGGCTCGAAGAAACGACAGGCGAGGTTTACAAGGGTACTTTTTCCGGCGCCTGTCTCGCCAACGATGGCGACATTGGTGCCGGCAGGAATATCGAGGTTAAAATGCTCGAGGATATATTCATCGCCGTCAGGATATTTGAAGGTGACATCTTTGAACTCAATATGGCCCTTGATAGGCTCCCAATTTTCACGCTTGGGATTGAAGGTATCGCCGTATTTTTCGATGACTTCGGGTGTGTCCTGAATAAGGCAGGGATGCTCGAGCAGAGCCGAAACTCGCTCGATGTTGACCTGAGCCGAGATACACTCCGAGAAGACTCGGGCAGTTGTTCGGATAGGCTCGAGGATGTTGAGGGCATAGCTGACAAACATCGAAAGTGTGCCGAACTCGATGACCTGATCCATAACCATGTATCCGCCCTGCATCAAAACGAAGGCAACAGCTGTCGAGCTGAAGAAGGTGATTATGGGGATAAATACGGCATTGAGCTTGGCCGAACAGTAGTTGGCTCGGTAAAGCTCATCGGTTATTTCAGAGAACTCGTCGGAAATGCGGTCTTCGATAACGAGTGTTTTGGAGGTCTTGGCTCCGGTGATGCCCTCGTTGTATGCGCCGGTCATCTTGGAGTTGACCGAGCGGATATGTCGGTTTGCGGCAAGGATCTTTCCCTGGAAAAAGCCGGTGACGATGGCGATAGGGGGAACGACTGCAAGAATGATAAGTGCCAGGCGGGCATTGACCGAGAACATCGATACGAACGCAGCCGTTACATAGGCCAGCGACCAGAAAATATCCTCAAGCGACCAGGCAATAAGTCCGGCGATGCGGTTGGTGTCGCTCATTACACGGGCCAGGATATATCCTACCGCGGTCTGATTGAAATATGTAAGCGAAAGCTCCTGAAGGTGCACGAAGCAGGCGCGGCGCATATCACGTCCCAGGCCCATCTCGACCACCATCGACTGACGGGAGAAGAGGATGGTGCATACCGACGAGAAGAGAATGGCACAGATATAGGCTATCGCAAAGGGTTTTATGCCCTCAAGAGTGCCGGGAACGATGAAATGGTCGACTGCATAGCTCTGGAAGCGGGGGATTATTACGTCGATTATCGCTGTCAGCGACATCAGGACCATAATAAATATAAGTCGGCCGGCATAAGCTTTTAAGAAGGGGAAAAGCTTTGCCCATGTTTTGGGCCTGAAGCCTTTTGCATAGTTGATGTTTTCGCTCATTATGCCTCCTCCTTTCCCGAAGCGGCAGCGCTCTGAAGGTCATAGGTTCGTTTATAGATGCCGCCGAGAGCCAGCAGCTCTTCGTGAGTGCCGTATTCCGCGGCGCGTCCGTTGTCGAGGACGAGGATGCGGTCGGCATCCATAAGGGTGTTGATTCGGTGAGAGATAAGTATGACGGTAGCGCCGTCGGTGCCGCTGCGAAGGGCGTCACGGATGCGTGCGTCGGTCGTCAGGTCGACTGCCGAAAGGGAATCGTCGAATACCATGATGGGCGAACCGCACATAAGGGTACGGGCGATGGCTACACGCTGTTTCTGTCCGCCCGAGAGGGTAACGCCGCGTTCGCCGACAATGGTGTCGTAACCCTTGGAGAACTCCATGATGCTTTCATCAACATCGGCGATAGATGCCGAACGGCGGATGTCTTCCATAGAGGCGTCGGAACGGGATATTGCAATGTTTTCGGCTATGGTCTTGGAGAAAAGGAAGGGCTCCTGCAGGACCAGGCCAACATTCTGCCTGAGATAATTGCGCCTGATGGTGCGGATATCAACTCCGCCAATGGTGATACAGCCGTTTTCGGATTCTACATCATACAGGCGGTCGAGCAGATAGCAAAGGGTGCTCTTGCCCGAACCGGTGTTGCCCAGGATACCGAATGTCGAGCCTGCCGGGATCTCGAATGAAACGTCCTTAAGGACAGTCTCGCCGTCATAGGCAAAGGATACACGGTCAAATACGATATCGCCGCGCATATCGGGCTCGGTGTCGGTTACGGCATCATGCTCTTCTTCGGCCTCGAGGACCTCGGAAAGACGCTCGGCCGAAACACGGGTCTTACTTACATCAGAGAGGATACGGCCCAGCCTTCTCAGAGGGAAGGCGAGGGTTCGGTTATAGGATACGAAGGCCAGGAACTCGCCGAGGGTGAGCTGCCCGTTAAAGGCGAGCCAGCATCCGACGAGGATGACGGTCAGGACCTGAATACCGGTTACAAGGTCGCCCATGCCCCAGTAGGCGCCGAGGGTATAGCCGAGGTTGACCCAGCGGTCATACAGCACCTGGCTCTGGGCATCAAACTTGTCCAGTTCGCCGCGCTCGCGTCCGAAGGCGCGGACAACGCGGACACCGGTGAGGTTTTCCTGAATGTTGACCATAAGGTCGCCTTCGGCCTCATCTGCGAAGCGGAACTGCTTGGAGATGCGCGAGAAGAAGAAGCCGGAATAGCAGGCAACGATGGGGATGAAGACAAGAGCCACACAGGTCAGACCCAGGTGCATCTGCGACATAAGGAACAAAGCCGTCACGATCAGAGTGACGATTCTGATGACCTCCAGCAGCTGGTTGGCAACAAAGTTGCGTATAACATCCATATCGGATGTGCAGCGCTGAATAATGTCGCCCGTGCGGTTATGTGTGTGCCAGCTGAAGGGGAGGTGCTGGATATGGCGGAAGATATCATCACGGAGCCTTTTTATATAGGTCTCGGTCGAGTGAGATATCAGCAGACGGGCAGCAAGGTTGCACAGGCCCTGAGCCACGGTGCAGATAAGTACGGCACCGCCGCATACCCAAAGGCTCTTTCGGAGAAACTCGCGGCCTCCAAAAGATTCAAGCAGGCTCATGGCGTAATCGGGCAAGGCAAAAGGTTCCTGACCGATGACCGAGTCGACAGTGATTCGGATTATCTGCGGGGTCAGGAAGTTAAACAGGATAGAAGCGCCGGTCGTCAGGACGGCCAGAAGGAAGAAACCTTTCAGGCCCCGGCTGTAACCTATGAACCGGTTAAGAGTAGGGTGTTTGCTATGCTTTTTCATAGGACCTCCTTATTATATCATATTACTACTTTACACTATAACCTTTTTACAATAAAATGTCAATGTAAGCATATTGACTTGTATACATTAACATGGTACAATCAAAACTGTACAAAACATTTATACAAAGGAGGCAAATTTATGAGCAATATTACAAGGCCTGTTGACCATTTTGGTTTCAAACCGGGTGCCGACTATGAGCTGGCGAGATGGGATAAGATCGTAGAATATTTCTATCTCCTCGAAAAACAGTCGGACCGTATCACAGTAACCGATATGGGCCCCAGTACAGAAGGAAACCCCTTCCTTAAGGTAATCATCACTTCCCCCGAAAACCACAAGAATCTTGAAGAGATCCGTCAGACCAGCATGAAGCTGGCCGACCCCAGAGGTCTCAGCCAGGAAGAGATCGATGCTCTTGTCAAGAAGGGCAAGGCAGTTTCGGTCCAGTCGATGTCCCTCCACGCTACCGAAGTCGGCGGCACACAGATGGCCATCAACCTTACTTATGACCTTGTTTCCCAGAGCACAGAAGAGATCCTCAATATCCTTGACAATGTAGTATTCGTCATGGTACCCTGCTTCAACCCCGACGGCGAGATCATGGTAAGAGACTGGTACTATGAAACAAAGGGCACAGAGTATGAAGGCAGCAACTTCCCCAAGCTGTATCAGCTCTACACAGGCCACGACAATAACCGCGACGCATTCTGCCAGAATCTGAACGAGTCCAAGTATATGGGCCAGATCCTGTTCCACGAGTGGATGCCTCAGTCCTATCAGGACCACCACCACATGGGCAGCTATGGCGCAAGAATTCAGATCGCACCTTATAAGAACCCCCTCCGTCAGCATGTAGATCCCCTCGTATGGCGCGAGCTCAACTGGTACGGCGCAAATATGGCATACCAGATGGACGAAGTAGGCCTTGACGGCGTATCTTCGGGTGCACAGTATCCCGGCTGGGGCCACTATGGCTACCACTGGATCACCAACTCCCATAACATCGCCGGTATGCTGACCGAGTCGGCATCGGCTAAGCTGGCTACACCCAAGTATATCGATTTCACACAGCTCAAGGGCGACGGCGACATTGTTCAGCCCGCTTATGAAGCTCAGACCAACTTCCCCAACCCCTGGCCCGGCGGATGGTGGAGACTGGGCGACATTGTCGACAGAATGTATATGGCAGCATATGCTCTGCTCGACACAATGGCCAGAAATAAGGATGCAGTCCTTAAGAACATGGCTCAGAAGGCCCTCAACCAGACAAAGCGCGGCGCAGAAAGCGCAGAATATGCTTATATCATCCCCGAGAAGCAGCACGATACAGGTGAAGTAAAGCACCTCATCCAGCTCCTCCGTCAGCAGAATGTCGAAGTACATCAGGCAGTAAAGCCCTTTGAGGTAGGCCATGCAACATATCCTGCAGGTACATATGTTGTAATGCTTGGCCAGCCCAAGATGAGCGTTGTTCGCAACCTGATCGGCAAGACAAGATATCCTGACAATCAGTGGACAAAGGACGCAACAGGCGCATTCACAGCATTTGACTCGGCTACAGATACAGTCAACGAATATATGAACGTCAAGGCTATTCCCGCTATGACAAAGTTCGAGGCTGAACTCAAGCTGGTCGACAAGGTATGCTGCGGCATCGAGATCCTCAAGGGTGACAAGTATGTCATCTCCGCTAAGGAAAACTCGGCATTCAAGACAGTCAACCTGCTGCTTAAGGAAGGCTTCAAGGTCTACCGCATCGTTGCTTGCCCCTGGCGTGACTTCTATGTAGAGGGCGATATCTCGGCTGTCCTCGAAAAGGCTCCCACACCTCACCGCCTCGTTGACAAGGGCTTCGACGAACTGATCGAGGTCAAGCCTCTCAAGGTCGCCATGTATCAGCGCTATTACACAGGTAATGCCGATGAAGGCTGGACACGTATGATCTTCGAGCGCAACGGCTTTGAATATACAACAGTATTTGATAAGGATATCCAGGAAGGCCTCGAAGGTTTCGACGTTCTTATCATGCCCAGCGACTCTGAAGGCTTCATTATCGGACCCAAGTATCATCCCAATGATGCACATATGAAGATGATGATGCAGTGGGTAGGTCCTCAGCCCGAAAAGTACAGAAGCGGCATCGGCCCCGAAGGCGCTAAGAAGATCAAGGAGTTCGTCGAAAAGGGCGGACGCCTGCTGGCCTTCAACAAGTCCTGTGACTTTGCCATCAATTATCTTGGCCTCGGTGTAAAGAACATCGTTGCAGGTGTTCCCGCAAAGAAGTTCAATACACATGGTTCGACCCTCCATACAGTTGTCGACAACCAGCATCAGGTCACATACGGCATGCCTAAGGAAACTCTGGTATTCCATTGGGATGGTCCTTCCTTCGAGATCAACGATGGTTTCGCAGCTGATAACTATGTAATGCCCATCAAGTATGTATCTCACGATGTCCTCCAGAGCGGTCTGCTTACAGGTGAAGAGTATGTTGCCAATAAGGGCGCACTCGTAGTCTGCAAGAAGGGTGAAGGCGAAGTCGTCCTCTATGGCTTCGGTCCTCAGAACAGAGCTCAGACAACAGGTACATATAAGCTTCTCTACAACATGATGTACAGATAAGGCATATCTTTTAAGACGGTACAGTATAATTAATTGATCGGTTCGGGGCCTTTCGGGGCCCCGAATCTTTTTGAGAATTATTATCAAAAAATCGAAAAAAGTGTTGACATTTAGGAAAATATAAAGTATACTAAAACCGTAAACAAAAGGAGGCGAAAAGATGAGGATAACACACGAAGCTGACTATGCGGTCAGAATAGTGTATGTTCTGGCAGCAGAGAAAAAAATGCTCCCCGCCAGAGATATCTCCGAGAGATCGGGTGTGACCCTCAGGTTCGCGCTCAAGATACTCAGGAAGCTTGCTTCCGAAGGTATCGTTGTTTCGTACAAGGGTGCAAGCGGCGGATACGAGCTGGCAGCCGACCCCAAAGAGCTTTCGCTGGGTCAGCTGATAGAATGTATCGACGGTCCCCTTGAGATCAACCACTGCTTAAGCGATTCCTTCGATTGCACAAGGGTCGGAGATAAACGTATATGCAGGTTCAGGAGGGTCTTTTCCGAGCTCAGCATCGAGCTCAGAGACAAGCTCTACAGTCTTAAACTGAGCGATTTTATTGATTGAAACTAAGAATAAAAAGAATTAAATGGAGGAACAATTATGAAGAAGTTCGTTTGCACAGTTTGCGGTTATGTTCACGAAGGCGACGCACCTCCCGCAGCATGTCCCGTATGTAAGGTCCCCGCTGAGAAGTTCAACGAGGTAGTCGGTGAGATGAAGCTGGCAGCCGAGCATGAGTACGGCGTATACGGCAAGACAGTAGCTAACAACCCCGACATCTCTGAAGCTGATAAGAAGTATATCTTCGAGCAGCTCATGGC
>JAFQVZ010000131.1 GCA_017407765.1 Clostridia bacterium
CTTGGCCCCGACCACAGCTTTGAAGAGGGCGAAGCCGTCCTCAACGACTGCCTGCGTGAAGACGCCCTTAATCTTATCAACAACCATATTCTCATGCACAGCGCAGGCTATCTCGTCAACACCATCCGCGGCATCCTGAAGGATATGGAGATAACCCCCGACGAGCGCGAGACTCCCCACGGCACCCTCTTCTCCTTCGGTCTCCTCTCGGATGACGAAAAGGTGTGCTCCGATTTTTCGATCCTCGCCGCACGCAATGCCATGGACTACACCATCCGCGCATATTTCCCCTGCATCGTCGACCAGAAGTATGCCATGCCGGTAACCCTGCTTTGCAACAAGCTCTACGGCAAGATCCCCATGGGCTGCTGCATCTTCTATGATGCCGAAGACAGCGCCCCCTTCGGCTCGAATATCTCCATCAACTTCGGCCATCGCCTTGATTCTCGCGGAAGTATGAACCCCGACCTTTTCAAGGCGCTTATCTACACCATGTTTGCGGCTATCGAGAAGCTGAATCCCATTGTCAGCCGCTATGCGGTGGGCAAGCTCAACCGTACCGAGCGAAATGAACCGGCAGATGCCTGCCATGCCATTATTAAGGATATGGAGGAATATCTTTAAAATAATTCACATCAACAGCCGCCCAATGGGCGGCTTTTAGCCTTCAGTTTTTCCATCGCCTTCTTTCATCGAATTATCATATTGACACGATAATATGGGCGAATTATACTATAATAGTACAAAAACGATTTGGGGATAACAGAAAGGAGCGTAACATTGACTAAGAAAACGATAACAATCATCCTTGATCTGCTTTTAGCAGGTTTTATTGTGCTCTTCCTCTTTCTGAAACCCGTTTTCATAGGCGAGCCATCAGGAATGAAAGAAGACTTTTTCGCTCCTCCCGGAGTAAGCCTGACTCCAGAACAACAAGAATACAAGAGCAATTTAAAGTCTGTGAAATGTGTTCTGAAAAATGAAAGCTCACAAGACTACGCCTATGTTATGGCCTATCGTTTGGAATATGAGAAAAACGGCGTATGGCATACTGCTATCGGCGAATACAGAAGCAACGATCCAAGAGAAATACTCAAAGGTTGTTTAAGGGGGTCATCGGTCGAGCTTGACCTTTCCATGGAACCCTTCGGCAGATATTTCAGAAAAGGGAAATACAGGATCCTCTTCAATGTGGACTATGATATTTCAGTCTGTGAGTTTGAAGTAAACTGAATATTTCACATCAAAAGCCGCCCAAATGGGCGGCTTTTTTCAGCTCTTTGGTTTTGATTTAAAAATAAGCGCCCCCAGCAGCGAAAAGAACACCGCTGCCGAGATGCCGCCTGCCGCGGCAGTAAGCCCCCCGGTCAGCGCGCCGACTATGCCATACTGGTCAACGGCGGTCTCGACCCCCTTGGCCATGGTGTACCCAAACCCGAACAGCGGGGTGGTGGCTCCGCAGCCGCCCCATTCGACTATCGGCTCGTATACGCCGATAGCCGTCAGGATGACACCCAGTACAACATAGCTTGTCAGAATCCTCGCCGGGGTCAGCCTCGTTCGGTCGATGAGCACCTGCGACAGGGCGCAGATAATGCCGCCGCAGATAAAGGCTCTGATATATTCCATCACATCACCTCCAGGCACACAAGGTGACATATCCCCGGGATACTCTCGCCCTGGCTGGTGGTAAGAGGGCTAAGAAGCGCGCCGGTGCCGCAGAACAGCACCCTTTTAAGGCTGCCCTTCTCCATTTCGGGCAGAATATACCCACACAGCACCGCTGCCGAGCATCCGCAGCCCGAACCGCCCGAGTGGACATCCTGCTTTTCACGGTCGAACAGCATTATTCCACAGTCTGTGTATTTCCCATCCAGATCAAGGCCTCCCGCCTTAGCCAGCTCAACCACTATATCGCGGCCTATGGCGCCGAGGTCGCCGGTGACGATCATGTCATAATCGGAAGGCTGCTCGCCGGTGGTCTTGAAATAGCTGAGTATGGTCTCATAGGCCGACTGAGCCATAGCCGCACCCATATTTGCCGCATCGGTGACGCCGGGGTCATATATCCGCCCTGCCATCGCCCTTGTAACGGCTATTTTCTGCGGGGCTGCCGTCAGCATGACCGAGCCCGATGCGGTGGCCGTCCATTGGGCCGTGGGCGCACGCTGTCCGCCATACTGCAGCGGATAGCGATACTGCCGCTCGGCCGAACAGAAGTGGGATGATGCCGTGCAAAGAGTCTTATCCTCAAGGCCCGCCGAGATCAGCACCGACCCGAGGATCAGCGACTCGGCCATAGTCGAGCAGGCGCCGTAGAGTCCGTAAAAACGCGTGTGCAGCTCCCTTACGGCATAGCTTGTGGACACACATTGATTAAGCAGGTCACCACCCAGTATGCACCCCACTTCGCCCGGCTGAACCCCAGCCTTGGCCATCGCCCCGGCAAGCGAGGTCTGCACCATGGCCTTTTCGGCCTGCTCCCATGTCTGTTCGCCAAAGCGGTCGTCGGCTGCCACCACATCAAACCGGCTGCCCAGCGGCCCTTCGCCCTCTTTTTTTCCTGCACAGGAGGACCATGCCAGCACATATGCCGGATTTTCGAAGAAATATACGTCATCCTTCCTCATTTTCCCGTTTCACTCACCTTTTGTCAGAGTATATGGCTATTATTTCATGATCCTCTGCCTTTATACGCCCGACTTTAAAACTCCGGCTTGATTTCGATACATATCCGTCAAGGAGTGTATACTTGACTCACAAACACCCCACCATACTATATCTTAACGGAGGAAACTATTATGACAAACTTCACAAATAACAACACATTCGCTCCCATTACTCACGAAGTCAGCCCCTTTATGACAGATCTCACCCTCGACTGCATCATCGACGATCTTCACGAAGGCACATCCTTTGCCGGCACCGCCGATGCATATTTCCGCACAAGCGAACGCAAGCTCAGCCGCGAGCTCTTCGAGCTCGCCTCTTCAAACGCATCCCTCATAAACGGCGGCAAAACAACTCTCCCCATCCATTGGGACGGAGTTGATTTTGAGCTTACCGCCCATCTCTCTACCGATGATGACGGATGCCTCGACCTCTTCTATTTCCGTTGGGAGCCTCAGGACTGCAGCCGATATGCCGAAGGCCAGAGCTTCGATGATATCACCGCTTCCGAAACACCCTTCGGCCAGCTGGTCGAACGCGAGGAAGGCTCCGATCGCTTCTGGTATCAGGCCCTCTACCTTCCCACACTTTATACCCCCGAGTTCTTCACCGCTGTCCTCTGCGGCGCGATCGAAGAGACCGCTTACTACATCCACCGTCTCGAAAAGGAATGCCGCATTTAAGCGGCATTCCCATTATCATATAAAAGGAGTGATAACATGACCGATATGGCCCTCATCTATAAAGATGTATGGGAATATCACCTCACCGAGGGCTCGGTCGCCATCACGCGCTATAAAGGCAGCGAACGCGATGTTGTGATCCCCCGCATGATAGAAGGCAAAGCCGTGACCGCCATTGCCGCGGCGGCTTTTCTTGATTGTTCCCATATCAAAAGCATCATCATTCCCGACACCGTTTATTATATCGGCCCCTATGCCTTCAAGGGCTGCCGCGAGCTTTCTGCCGTGACTCTGCCCGACCACCTCAATTATCTGGGCGACAGTGCCTTCTGCGGCTGCCATGCCCTCGAGTCGGTCTCGCTGCCCGACAGCCTCTCGCTCATAGCCTCCGACACCTTCTGCGACTGTGTTTCGCTGGTGCGTGTCAGGCTGCCCCGCGAGCTTACATATATAGGCGACGGCGCTTTTTCATCGTGCTTTCTGCTGAACAGGATCGCCCTGCCCGACACGGTGGAATATGTCGGCATGGAGGCATTTATGCTGACCGACCTCGACTTTGTTTCCTTCGGGAAAAACATCCGATATATCGACGACAACGCCTTCGACAACTGCTCTTCGCTGCGTGAGGTATCTCTTCCCGAGGGCCTTGAAGACCTGGGCAGCGAGGCCTTTGCCAACTGCAGCGGCCTTATCCATGCATGCCTGCCTCTTTCCCTCACATCTATTGGCGAGGATGCCTTTATGGGCTGCCCCTCCCTCACCATCTCGGCCCCCGCCGGCAGCTATGCAGCCGAATACGCCGAGCTGAACGGCATAAACTATGCATCTGTATCTCAGGGTCTTGATTATGACCTTCCCTTTATCTGGGGCTATGACCTTCTGCCCGACGACACCCTCAGGATCACCCATTATCACGGCCAGAGCCGCTATGCCGCCATCCCTCCCTGGATACGCGGCAAGCGCGTTTCCTCCATCGGCAGTTCGGTGTTCTCGGGCTGGGAACCCGAAGACCCCGAAGATGGCGGCCTTATCGTAATTATCCCCTCGTCGGTGCGCGATATTTCGGCTATGGCTTTTGAAGACTGCCGTTGGATCGAATATTTCGAGGTCGAGCCCGAAAGCCTCTGGTTCAGCTCACAGGGCGGTGTTCTTTATGATGCAGCCTGCCTTACCCTGGTCCGCTTCCCCACCTATCTGCCCTACTACTGCCTTAATCTTCCCAAAATGGTGAAAACCATTGGGCCTTACGCCTTCAGCGGCTGCGCCGTCACCAGCTTTGTGCGTAATGTTCCCCGCTATCCCCTCACCGTCCGCGCCGGAAGTATGCGCGGCGCCGTCATCATCCCCGAAGGCCTTAAAACCATCAGCGACAGCGCATTTTATTCCTGTCCCGACCTCCGCACCGTGTCGCTGCCCGAAAGCGTCGACAGCCTCGGCTTCGGAGTGTTCCACTGCTGCGGCTCGCTGCGCTCGGTAACTCTGTCGCGAAATATAGAGACCATTCCCCCCTGGACCTTCGCCGCCTGCGTATCGCTGCCCGCGATCGCCCTGCCCGAAAAGGTCGGGCGAGTAGGCGACAATGCCTTCTTCCTTTGCCAATCCCTCGAAGATATCGTCGTATTCGGAAAACACACCGACATCACACCCTCGGCCATGCCCGATGCCTGCTATGATCTCACGATAACCGCTCCCAAAGGCTCGGCAGCCGAAAGCTTTGCCGCCAACGCCGGAATCACCTTCGAGCCCTTTGAGGAAAACTGACAATTGCGCCCGTCCTACCGCTGTGCTATACTGAAGAAAACAAACAGGAGGAACCACCTTATGTTATATCTGAATCAGCTGGATTATCCCCATATTCCCTATAATCACAATATGGCCCACGGCGGTGTGCCCGAAGAGCGCCGCTGCGTTGCCACATCGGGCTGCGGAATGTGCTCGCTGTGCATGATCGTCGGCAATATGACCATGGGCAGCCTGCCCCTTGAAGAATGCGTAAAGCTGACCGAAGACCTGGGCGCCAATATGGAGCTCGGCTCGAAGCTGACCATCATAGGCCCCGCCGTTGCCGAGCGATTTGGCCTTACATACAGCAGTACCAATGACGTAAATGTTCTCATCGACCATCTGCGCCGCGGCGGCAAGGCCGTTGCCAACGTAGGCGGCGACCGCGAGGGCGGCTATATCGGCCTCTTCTCCCATGTAGGACACTATATCGTCGTCGATTCCATCGACGGAAACGAGGTCTGCATCCTCGACCCCTCCTATAAGGAAGGCAAGTTCGACGAAGAAGGCAGGCAGGGCAAGGTAAAGGTGTGCTATCCCTACCTCTACTGCGATGTCGAGCTGCTGGCAAAGGACGTCGCCAACCGCGACCCCGGCTTCCATCTTTTCATGCGCAAAAAATAAGACACACGCATAATCTCCACAGCTTGTGGAGAAAATCACCGTAGAGGTGATTTGAATGCGTATGTCAAATGAGGAATATAAAAAGCTCTATGAGGGTATCTCGCCCCCATCCCCCAGCTATAAGAACATACCCTTTGCCTTTCTTATAGGCGGAGGTATATGTGCCCTCGCCCAGTTTTTCAAAAATCTGTATCTCGGCATGGGTTATGCCGAGAGCCAGGCCGGCAGCATGGTGTCGATGACGGTCATTTTCATCGGCGTGCTGCTGACGGGGCTTGGGTGGTTCGGCCCGATCGCCAAGCGGGCCGGGGCAGGCACGCTGGTGCCGATAACCGGGTTTGCCAACTCGGTGGCGGCTCCGGCCCTCGAGTTCAAGACCGAGGGTGTTATTCTCGGCACCTGCGTGAAGATGTTTTCCATCGCCGGCCCGGTGCTGGTGTTTGGCATAAGCGCCAGCGTTGTGTATGGGCTTATATATTATTTCATATCGTAAGAAAAACCGCCCTCTTGGGCGGGTTTTCACTTTCAAAAATACTTTTTCATCTTTTTATAATGCTCATTATCTGTTCTTCATAGGACTCCAATACTGCTTTTAACTCAGAAGTATAAATATCTTC
>JAFQVZ010000132.1 GCA_017407765.1 Clostridia bacterium
TCGCCGCGCTTCATGAAGTTGGGGAACAGGTCGAAGGATGCGCAGGCGGGAGAGAAGAGGACTATATCACCCTCATGTGCCTTTTCGCGGATATCCTTTACCATTTCCTCATAGTTCTTGTGGAAGTAGATAGGCAGAATATCGGAGCTGTAGCCGGGTGCGTTGACGACCGCCTGATAGATCTTCTCTTCGGTCGCTCCACAGAGGAAGAGCTGGGATACATGCTCGATGACTTCGGGGCCGAGCACCTCGAAGGGAATGTGCTTGTCATAGCCGCCCGCAATGAGGATGACCTTCTGAGAGAAGGATCTCAGGCCGGCAATGGTGCGTGTGGGGCTGGATGCGATCGAGTCGTTATAATACTTTAAGCCGTCAAGCTCGCGGATGAACTCGAGGCGGTGCTCTACGCCGCCAAACTCTTTTGCCACCTTCTCCATGACCTCGGGATCGACAAAGTCGGCCGTTGCGGCAAAGGCTGCCAGATAGTTTTCGATGTTATGTACGCCCGGGATGCGGATGTCGGACGCGTCCATAATGCGCTGGCCGCATACCACGATGTCGGTGCCCAATGTGCAGCTGCTGTAGGCTGTGTCGCGCCTCGAGAAGAACCTTACCTGGCCATTCGCCTTGCGAGCACACTTGACGGTCAGCTCGTTGTCGAGGTTGGTTACCAGAATGCCGCCCTTATCCTGATAAAGGAAGATGTTTTCCTTTGCCTCGATATATTCGTTCATGTCCTTATGAACATCGAGGTGGTTGGGCGAGAGATTGGTGATGACCGACACCGCCGGGCTCTGCTTCATGGTGAGAAGCTGGAAGGACGACAGCTCGAGAACAACGAAATCTTCAGGGCCCATCTCGTCGGTGCGGTCGAGCAGCGGTGTGCCGATGTTGCCGCCAACAAACACCCTGTAGCCCTGAGCCTTGAGCAGCTCGGAGATAACGGTGGTCGTTGTGGTCTTGCCGTCGGAACCGGTGACTGCGATGACCTTTGAGGGGCACAGCGAAAGGAAGACCTCCATCTCGCTGGTAATGACTGCGCCGCGCTGGGATGCCGCCTGCAGCGCAGGAACATCGGGCCTTAGGCCGGGAGTGCGGAAAATGATGTCGCCGGTGATCTCCTTGAGGTAATCGGGGCCGAGGACAAAACTTACGCCCAGAGCCTCGAGCTCCTGAGCCAGATCGCCGAGCTGTTCGCGGGTCTTCTTGTCATGGGCGATGACCTTGACGCCGCCCTTCGCCAACAGGCGGATGAGGGGCGTGTTGGAAACACCGATGCCCACGACCGACACGGTTTTATCTTTGATGCTTTCGATATATTCCTTAAGCAAATTACTTACCTCCTGTTAGAGAGAGTTTATTCACATACATTATAATTTTAACTTATATCAGCCCTTAGGTCAACCGCTTACAGGCCTGTTTTTGATTGACAATGATCGATTTGAAGGGTATAATATCCTGAGAGTTTGCTGCGCAGCCGCGCGCCTTCGGGCGTGAGGAAAGTCCGGGCTTCACAGAGCAGGATAGCTGATAACGTCAGCCGAGGGCGACCTCAGGAAAAGTGCAACAGAAATAAACCGCTGCCTTTTGGCAGTAAGGGTGGAAAGGCGAGGTAAGAGCTCACCGGTTGTTATGGTAACATAACTCCCCTGTAAACTCTATCCGAAGCAACACCAGCTCGGGGGCTACGGCTTGCTCGGCCAAGCTCCGGAAAGGTGGCTTGAGGCGTGTGGCGACATGCGTCCCAGATAGATGGCTGCATAAACAGAACCCGGCTTATAGGCTTACTCTCCCCACCGCTTTCGCGGTGGGGTCTTTTTTATATCCCCACTTCACAGTGGGGTTTTTTTTATTTATATACTAATTTCACAGAAGGTTTCGGGCGATTCGTGAATCGCCCCTACATGGCGTAGATTTACGGTATTATTTGAGATACGCATAATCTCACCTCTTGACAAGTTTGGTCTATTGTTATAGACTGAAATCATAACAATGGTCTATAAACATAGACCAAAGGAGGTAACCCAATGGATAAGCTGCATCTGGCCGAAGGCGACTACCGTTTTATGACCATAATATGGGATAACGAGCCCCTGTCCTCCCGTGCTCTTGTCGAGCTGTGCCTCGAAAAGCTGGGCTGGAAAAAATCCACCACCTACACCACCCTTAAAAAGATGTGCGACAAAGGCTTTGCCGA
>JAFQVZ010000133.1 GCA_017407765.1 Clostridia bacterium
ATATCTCGTCCGATCTTGAGGGGCTGTGTGACGACCTCTATTTTATAGATGGCGGCAAAGTGGTGCTCCATGAAGATACCGACCGTCTGTTGGGCAAGTACGGCCTGATAAAGGCCGATGACCGTCAGTTTGAGGCCCTTGACATGCGTTATATCATCAAAAAGCGCCGCGAAAGTTATGGTTATGCCTGCCTGACCGACAACAGGCAGTTCTATCAGGATAACTATCCCGACCTTGTGATAGAGCCAGGGTCGATCGACAATGTGATCACTATGGTAATAAAGGGGGAAGATATATGAAAGGGCTTCTTATGAAGGATCTTGCCTATCTCAAACAGTCCAAAGCGCTTATCAATATGCTGTTTGTTGCCGTGTGCTTCATATTTATGGGAAATATGTATGTCCTGATATACCCGGGCATAATGGCCTCGTCGATGATGCAGACCACCTTTTCCTATGACGAGCATAACAGCGGCATGAAATACCTTATGACGCTGCCAATAACCCGCAGAACCTATGTTAAGAGCAAATATGTCCTGACCCTTGTTCTTGCGCTGTGCTCTCTTTTGTTTGGCCTTGTGATGGTTTGTATAAGAAGCATTGTCATGGGCGGATTTGATCTCGGAGAGGTCGCCACAGGTGCTGTCACCTGTGTGTTTGTGGCAAGCTTCCTGTCTTCGGTAAATATTCCCCTTATTATCCGTCATGGAATTGAGAAGGGAAGGAATATTTCGTCGACATTGCTGCTTGTCATCGCCGCAGCGGTATCATTTGGCATGGCCAGTGTGATCAGTATGCTCGACACCATGAGCGAGCTTGCAGCCCTGACCGTAATACTGGGATGCACTGTGATAATGGTGCTTACCTCTTTCCGCATAAGCCTTAAAAACATCGAGAAACGCGAGTATTAACAAAAGAGCGCTGCCCCTTGACCGGGGCGGCGCTTTTGCCGTATATATGGACTTTTCGATCATTGTATGCTATTATATTATAAAGAGATATACCTCTTTTCCTTGTGTGTATAAGCTTTGTTGTGGGAGAAGGAGGATGCGTTATGAATGACATGGAACAACTCAGGCAGAGAATGGCTCTTTATTCCCAAAGGATGGAGCTTGTCACCGATATCTGGGAAGGTATTTTAGGGTTCTGTTTTCTGGCGGTAGGCATATGGGCTTTCTTTGCAGCAGGATTGTTCGGCGGACGGAACCGCTGGACAGGTGAGTGGTATGAGCCTACTCCAAAAACAAAACTGCTGGAGAGAGTAGGGGCTGGTATATTAATGCTCATAGGTCTGAGGCTTCTGTATAAGGCTTTTTTCATATAGGAGGCCGGGTTATGACAGGTGAAAATATTATGATCGGCCTTATCTGTTTTTGTTTGATGATCATGGGCTTGTTTATATTCTGCACAGCTGATATGGACATAGATATGGGATGGTTTGGGAAAATAGTGAGATGGAGAGAGCCTGTCAAATGGCATAAATCCGGCATAAAGCTGATGGGTATTTTCTTCATCCTGTATGGCCTGATCTTCATATTAAGGTACATATAAGGAGTAAATGCTATGTATGGAATGACAGAAGAGAAGATACGCGCCTTTGCGGAGGAATATGCCGCGAGGCAGGCTTCGTCCGATAATATAATGAGAATCCTTTTAAGTATATGTCTGATCGCTGTCGGCGCATGGTTTTTCTTCAGCGCAGGCGAGGTGATGGACTGGAACCGCTGGACACACGAGTGGTATGAGCTTAAAGACATTCAGATCAAGGTCCAGAAGGTGATAGGCGCCTTTATAATGACTGTCGGGCTGGTATTTATTTTGCTTGCGGTCTTCAGATAGCCTTCAAAAATCCCATATAACTTTCGGTAATATTTTTTATAAAAAACTATTGACAAGCACCCACCCTCATGGTATGATAGCAGAGCCGCATTGAACGGGTGTGCGCTATAAGTGCGCACATAAGCAGCTCGGCTCACCCCTGAGAGCGAGCCCATAATGAAGGAGAGGTGCAAGGAATGTACGCAGTAATCGTAACCGGTGGCAAGCAGTATAAGGTTTGCGAAGGCGACGCTATCTATGTTGAGAAGCTCGACATGGAGGATGGCGCTGAGGTTAAGTTCGAGACACTGATGACAGGCGAGGACGGCAAGATCAGCATTGGCAAGGGTGCCGTTACAGGCGAAGTCGTTAAGACAGGCAAGTCCAAGAAGATCACAGTCATCAAGTATAAGGCTAAGAAGAACTACAAGAGAAAGCAGGGCCACAGACAGCCCTACACAAAGGTCATCATCAAGAAGATCGAGGCCTAATCAGCTAAGCATTAAAGAATAATCAATATAAAATCTCAATTCGGAGGTGTAACAAATGGCTCACAAAAAAGGTGGCGGTTCGACAAAGAACGGACGCGACTCTAAGGCCAAGCGCCTGGGCGCAAAGCGCGGTGACGGTCAGTTCGTACTGGCTGGCAACATCCTGGTCAGACAGCGCGGCACAAAGATCCATCCCGGCACAAACGTAAGCCGTGGCAGCGACGATACACTGTTCGCACTCGTAGACGGCAACGTACGTTTCGAGAGACTCGGCAGAGACCGCAAGAAGGTTTCGGTCTATCCTCAGGCATAACCAATAACGATCGAAGGAACGGACGAGATATTTCGTCCGTTCTTTTTTGATGAATAGTATGAATCACTCAGATGGCGGGCATAATGCCTTCGCCGCATCATATAAGGAGGTCCCAATATGTTTGTTGATCTTGTAAAAATCAAAATCAAATCGGGTAAGGGCGGCGATGGCCGTGTTTCCTTCCACCGTGAGAAATATATCGCAGCAGGCGGACCCGACGGCGGCGATGGCGGCCGCGGCGGTAATGTTGTCTTCAAGGTAGACGACAACCTTTCCACCCTGCTCGACTTCAGAATGAAGAGAAAGTATATCGCCGAAGACGGCGAGATGGGCGGCACAAAGAAGTCCTTCGGCAAGACCGGCAAGGACATCGTTATCCGTGTTCCCCGCGGCACCCTTATCAAGGATGCCGACACCGGCCTGCTGATCCACGATATGTCGGGCGACGAGCCCTTTATCGCAGCACACGGCGGCCGCGGCGGCTGGGGCAACACCCATTTTGCCACCCCCACACGTCAGGCGCCCCGCTTTGCAAAGCCCGGTCTGCCCGGACAGGAGTTCAACATCATCCTTGAGCTCAAGCTGATCGCAGACGTCGGCCTTGTAGGCTTCCCCAATGTTGGCAAGTCGACCCTGCTGTCGGTTGTATCGGCAGCACGTCCCAAGATCGCCAACTATCACTTCACAACACTCAGCCCCAACCTGGGCGTTGTATATATCGACGAGGGTGCATCCTTCGTAATGGCCGATATCCCCGGCATCATCGAGGGTGCGGCTGAAGGCGCAGGCCTTGGCCACGACTTCCTCCGTCACATCGACCGCTGCCGTCTGCTGGTCCATATCATCGACGTAGCAGGCAGCGAGGGCCGCGATCCCGTAGAGGACCTTGAGGCTATCAACGCCGAGCTGGGCGGCTACAGCGCCGAGCTGGCCAAGCGTCCCCAGATCGTTGTTGCCAACAAGGTTGATATCCTCGAGGAGGGCAGCGATAATCTCGAGCGTCTCAAGGCCGCAGCCGAGGCGAAGGGTTTTATCTTCACATCCATTTCGGCCGCAGCAATGCAGGGCGTTCAGGATCTGATGCGTCTGGTTTACAGCGAGCTTCAGAAGCTGCCTCCCATTGCTTACTATGAGCCCGAGTATGTCGTTCCTGCCGAGGCAGAGGTTCCCACCGACCGCGAGATCAACATCGAGGTCGTCGACGGTGTTTATGTTGTCAGCGGCGCATGGATCGACAAGATCGTTGGCTCGGTCTTCCTCGACGAGTACGAGTCGAGAATGTATTTCGAGCGTATCCTGCGCAAGGCAGGCGTATTTGACCGTCTCGAGGCCATGGGCATCGAGGATCACGACCTGGTCAATGTCGCAGGCGTTGAGTTTGAATATATTTATTAATATAACCGTAAAAGCCACTCTCTTTCCCGGGAGTGGCTTTTGGTTTAAACTTATGATATTATTCATAAAAGAAAAAGTCCAAAAAGGCAACAGATGCTCAGAACATCCTAATAAATGCCTTGATGGACTTCCTCGTAGGTCTTACGCTATTGCTCGTAGACAAATACATATTCAACGTCAATTGTGTTTTGAGAAATGAGAAAAGGTGAGTGAGTTAAATGGACTTCACGGCTTATACTATGGAATATGCGCCTTTATGGACAGGCGAGCCCGG
>JAFQVZ010000134.1 GCA_017407765.1 Clostridia bacterium
TATATCCGGGGCAGAGAGAGTCGATAAGCAGAGGAAGCTCGAAAAAGTCGCCTATTTTATGATAGAGGCTGACCTGAAGCTTGGGCCTGAATCGTCTTATGGTTTCTGCTGCTCCCATTATAACATCGGCTTCGGCACCTTCAACATCCATTTTGATAAAAGTCGACTTAAGGTGGGGAAGACAGTCGATGGAAACGCATTCGACTTCATATCCTTCATCGGAAAAGTGAGAGGCACGTCCGCCTTTGCCCGTAAATAAAGCTTTGCCAGGGCGCAGCCCGGCTGCCTTCTGATGAAGAGTGATGTCGTGAAGAGAAAGGCCGTCGGCATATTCTTTCAGCTTGGAAAAGTTTTTGGGGTCGGGTTCAAAGGCATCTATAGAGCTGTAGCTGCCGCCGCAGGCCTTGAGGAAGCTTTCGACAGTATCGCCGCGATATGCGCCCAGGTCGACGAATCTTTCGCTGCCGCTCAGCCTGAAGAAGCTCTCAAAGGGCGAGCTGGGATCATCATGGGCGTTAAAGAGGATATCGGCTCTGCCGGTGAGCTTGTACTCACAGAGGATCCGGAACACTTCTTTAGAGCGCTCGTCGGACATAAGAGCATAGGCCTGCTCGATCCTGTGGCGGTTTTCAGACATAAAGTCGGGTGTGGGATACCGGGAGGAAAAGACATCAAAATCAGGGGCATATACCTCATGGGTAAGGCAGAGCTTTTTTATCCAAGCCAGCAGATCGTCGGTGAAGGCCGAGAAAGCGAAAAGAATGATAAAATCATTGCCCAGCTCTTCGACTAAAGAATTATAGCTTCTGACAGTGAAGCCGCGGAAAAGCTGATTTCGAACAAAGCCGTCACTGGCGAAGATGCCTTTTATGGGGATGCTGTGCTCGATGCAGGCATCAATTACCTTTTCCGAGCCGTTACCCATTCCATAAATAACGATAGGTTTATCTGTATTTCTGAGTTTATGCCATATATACTGGTAATGCAAGCTTGTGCCTCCTTTGGTGGTTTGGGGTACATGAACAGCTTAACATATTACGGGCTGTTTGTCACGGATCCTGTGATGTTTGATCCGGTTCGCGGCAAACAGCGGGTAGGAGTATGAACCTTTGAGAAGCTGCGGGCTTATGCACTATATAAAGATCATGTAAGAACAATATACCTAAAAAAGCATTGCTAAAACGATTGAGATTTAGTATAATTTAGCTTGTATAGTTGCAGCTGTGTGAAAAATACGGCTGTGAATCATTTCACTGACAGGGAGTTGGTATTTGTCTATGGACAGTAGCGGTAGTATTATCTACCTTCTGTTGATCTTGCTTGCGGTGGCCGGCGCTTACTTTGCCGCTGCCGAGACAGCCTATTCTTCGATGAATAAGATCAGGATCAAAAATTATGCCGACAACGGCGACAACCGAGCCAGGAGAGCAATGAAGATCTCGGGCGATTTCGACACGGCGCTTATCACCATGCTGATCGGCACCAATATCACCCATATCGGCTTTGCTTCGCTTACCACGATGATCGCGACCCAGCTTTGGGGGCCGTCTTCGGTAACTGCGATGACTCTTGTTTCGACTGTATTTGTATTTCTCTTTGTCGAGATGCTGCCCAAAAGCTTTGCGGGTGAGCACAGCGAAAAGATGGCGCTGAGCTTTTCCGACACGATGCTCTTCCTTATGAAGGCGCTAACGCCGGTATCGTTCTTCTTCAAATCGATCAGCAATGTTGTTTCCAAACTGTTCGGGGCAGATAATATGCCCACGGTCACAGAGGAAGAGCTCCATGAGATCATCGATAATATCGAGGAAGAAGCCGGGTTTGAGCCCGATAAGAGCGAGCTTGTGCAGTCGGCACTCGATTTTGGAGAAACGACGGTCCAGGATGTCTTTACGCCGCGAGTCGACATGATCGCCCTTGATATCGACAGCACGTCCGACGAGATCCTTGAGGTCATCAAGACCCATAAGTTTTCGAGGATCCCGGTATATCGCGAGTCGGTCGACAATATCATCGGCATCCTGCAGGCAAGAAAATATCTTAAGACATACCTCACCGAGAAGGAGTTCAGCTTTGAAGAGCTGCTCACACCGGTGCATTTCATACATAAGAAGACCAATATCCACGAGCTCCTCGACGAGATGAGCCGCATGAAGACACATATGTGCGTCATCACCGATGATTATGGCGGCACCATGGGTATCGTTACGGTAGAGGATATCCTTGAGGAGCTGGTAGGCGAGATCTGGGACGAAGACGACGATATCGTTGAAGACATCGTAAGGCTTTCGCACGATGAATACGAGATATCGGCCGATATTCAGGCCGAGGATGCCTTTGAGTTCATGGAAGCCTCCTATGATGAGGAAGCCTTTGAACACAGGACTATGGGAGCGTGGGCTGTTGAGGTACTGGAGGTCATTCCTTCGGTGGGCGACAGCTTTGAGCGAATGGGTGTAAGGATCACCATTACAGAGATCGAAAATAACCGCATCACCAAGCTCAATGCTCTTGTGCTCGACCGCAGCGGCGGAGTTCCGGAAAACATTAATTAATTTGAACAGGAGTTGGTTCTTACAATGGACAGTAGTTACTGGCCATATATCGCGATCGTTCTGCTGATCGCAATGTCGGCCTTTTTCTCAGGCTCGGAGATAGCCTATGCTTCGGCCAATAAAATGCGACTGAAAAAGAACGCACAGGAAAAGGGCGGACGTGATAAAATAGCCTATGAAATATCCGAGGATTACGAAACGGCCCTTTCGTCTATACTCATCGGCAATAATCTGGTCAACATAGCGGCATCATCGGTGGCCACCGTCATCGCCATGTCGATATTCGGCCAGAACAGCACAAAGGGCCCTGCCATTGCCACAACGGTCATGACCGTGCTTATCCTTATCTTCGGCGAGATCGCGCCCAAGATCGTGGCAAAAAAGAATTGCGATTCATTTTCGCTGGCAGTTGCCCTGCCTCTCAAGCTTATCATGACTGTCATCGGCCCGGTCAACAAGGTCGTTGTATGGATCGTTCACTGCTTCGAAAAGATATGGGGCACAGAAGAGGAAAAAGGCATGACCGAGGAAGAACTGGTGTCGATCATCGAGCTGGTCGAGGATGAGGGTGTTATCGACGAGGAGCAGAGCGAGCTGCTTCAGTCGGCGCTCGAGTTTTCCGACATCACAGCTCAGGAGGTCATCACGCCCCGAGTCGATATGCTGTCTATAGACATTGATGACGACTGGGACGAGATTCGCGAAAAGATCTTTGAATCGCCCTATTCAAGAATACCCGTATACAAGGATACCATTGATAACATCGTGGGTATTCTGTATATCGACCATTTTTTTAAGCAGCTTATCGACGAGCCCGGGCTCAACAGTCTTGAAGGCCTGCTGATGCCTCCCTGCTATATCCATAAGACGATGAAGCTGCCCGCCATTGTCACACAGCTCAGGCAGCAGCAGATGCATCTTGCCATCGTTCTCGATGAATACGGCGGCACGATGGGCATGGTCACCCTTGAAGACGCCATCGAGCAGCTGGTAGGCGATATCTGGGACGAGACCGACGAGATCGTCAGCGATATCACTCAGACCGGCACCGATACCTTCCGTGTAAGCGGCGACCTTTCCATTTATGATTTCCTCGAGCAGTTCGAGCTTGAGGACGACAGATTCGACACCGAGTATGTCACCGTCGGTGGATGGGCCATTGAGATGTTCGATGGCTATCCCGAAAAGGACGACAGCTTTGAATATCAGAATCTGAAGATCATCATCGACGAGGTCGAGGATCTTCGCATCACCGGCCTTAAGGTCGTTGTAGGCCCCAAGCCTGAACCCGAAGATGAAGACTGATAATTATCCGCCCCTCTTAGGGGCGGATTTTTTATGACGAAAAGATAAAAATTAACAAAGAAAGGGGTGCTTTGAGGCCGTCGGTGTTGAAAAAAACACATATTTCTGCTATCATATAATAGGTAATGGGTATGTTATGCCCTGAAACCGATTACAGTACAAAGGAGAGATCACTTATGATCTGTGGAAAGCCTATTATCTGCATCAGCAATACTTCTGACAATACAGTTGCCTATAACGATGGTGTCGGTGTGGCCGACAATGTAAAGCTGGGCCTCCGCCGCATCGTATCGCCCTCGGCATATATCCGTGCCATCGACCTTGCCGGCGGCATTCCTCTGCTGACAGGCGAAACAAGCGCCGAAGAATATGCCGAGCTGTGTGACGGCCTGCTGCTTTCGGGCGGCGAGGATCTTAACCCCGCAATGCTGGGCGAGGAGAAGCTCAACAATACAGTTAAGTGGGACGATATCCGCGATGAATACGAGATGAAGCTCTTCAAGGCATTTATGGCCAAGGGCAAGCCTATCTTCGGCATCTGCCGTGGTTTCCAGTTCATCAATGTAGCTCTGGGCGGCGGCCTCTATCAGGACCTGGTCGAGCAGATGGGCGTAGTTCACATGAACGTCGACATCCGTCATCCCATCACAACAAAGGAAGGCAGCCTGCTGCACAATATGTTCGGCGAGAAGTTCCGCGTCAACAGCACACACCATCAGGCTGTTCGCGAGCTGGGCGATGGCCTTGTCGGCACAGCCTATTCGGTAGAGGGCATCTGCGAGGCATTCGAGCATGAGAGCAAGCCTATCTTCGGAACACAGTTCCATCCCGAGCGTCTTACCAACCTGCTGTGGGACGAGCGCACACCTAACTTTGCCCCCATCTTTGATCATTTCATCAAGCTTTGCTCCAAATAAGGAGATAATTCCCACGCACACTCTTTTAAGGAGAAAACCCCAATGAACAACAAAAAAGCTTTGGCCATTCTTCTGGGCCTTTCGCTGTCGGTCTCGGCCTTTTCGGGCTGCGCCCTTCTGCAGTTCGAAGATCCCGAAGAGCTCAAGCAGCAGGAACAGGAGATGCAGGAGCGCGAGACTGTCGATATCATCGAGCCTGACAAGGTGCTGATCGAAGACAGGCTGGTGATGGATGAGAGCCTGACCGATGAAGCCGGAAAGGAGCTGGCATGGTATAGGGCATCCTTCCCTTATTTTGATGAGGGCGACAACCAGGTGCTGGCCAACATAAACGAATATTACGAGTCGGAGTTTTCGCATCTGACCGACGATAAGGACCGTTTCTTCAAGCTTGTGCAGGAACAGCCTTCCGACAAGGTCAGAGCAAGCCTCTTTACCTATAAGGTACTTGCAAGCGACGAGACATATTTCACCATTTTGCGATGCTTTGAGAGCAGCAACACTCTTGGCGAGACCTCTATGACCTATTACTGCGAGGTCTTCAGCGCAGCCACCGGCTGGAAGCTCAAGTTCAGCGACGTTTTCGGAAATCAGTCGGGAAAGGCGCTGGAGCTCGTCAGAGGCGGCATTGAACAGTGGTGCAAAGACAAGGGATATGAGACCAACTGGGTGTTCAATTCCGAGGATGCGGTTTTCACCGATAACTTCACCTTCAGCACCGATACCCTTTATATCGGCCTTCCTTCCCACACAGCCCCCGGCGGAGAGACTCTTATCGAGCTGGAGCTCGATGAAATAAATGAGCTTATCATAAGAAAATGATAAATAAAGGAGAGTAATACCAATGAACATGACTGAAAGATTCCTGAAGTATGTTGCCGTAGGCACAAACTCCGATCCCAAGTCCCCCACATGCCCCAGCACACCCGAGCAGAAGGTCCTTGGCGCTATCCTCGTAGAAGATATGAAGGAGCTCGGCATCAAGGATGCATTCATGGATGAGCACGGCTATGTATACGGCACAGTAGAGGGCAACTGCCCCGAAGCTCCCGTAGTTGGCTTTGTAGCACACATGGACACAGTTATCGACATGCCCTGCGAGAACATCAAGCCCCGCTTTGTCGAGTATCAGGGCGGCGAGATCGTCGTTAACGAAGAGAAGGGCTATGCCTTCACACCCGACCCCGCACACATCGGCCACACACTGATCGTCACAGACGGCACAACACTGCTGGGCGGCGACGACAAGGCAGGTATCGTCGAGATCCTCGAGATGGCTAAGTATTACATCGACAACCCCGAAGTCAAGCACGGCACAATCAAGATCGGCTTTACACCCGACGAAGAGATCGGCCGCGGCGCTGACAAGTTCGATGTTCCCGGCTTCGGCGCAGATGTCGGTTATACAGTAGATGGCGGCAGCCCCGCAGCTGTTTCCTACGAGAACTTCAACGCAGCATCGGCTAAGGTCGAGCTGTTCGGCACAAACACACATCCCGGCGGAGCAAAGAACGCTATGGTCAACTCCATGTGGATGGCTATGGAGTTCCACAACATGCTGCCCGTAAACGAGGCTCCCCAGTTCACCGAAGGCTTTGAGGGCTTCTCGCACCTCAACGGCATGTCGGGCAACGTCGAGCACACAGTTATGGAGTACATCATCCGTGACCATGACAAGGCTCTCTTCGAGGCAAAGAAGGTCCGCTTTGAGAAGATCGCCGAGTACATGAACGCCAAGTATGGCAACGGTGCTGTCAAGCTGACACTTAAGGACTCCTACTACAACATGAGAGAGCCCGTTATGGAGCATCCCGAGCTGGTCGATATCGCATTCGCAGCAATCGAAGAAGCCGGCTATAAGCCCTTCTCGTCGGCAGCACGCGGCGGCACAGACGGCGCACGTCTCTCCTACATGGGTCTGCCCTGCCCCAACCTGGGCACAGGCGGCGGCAACGCACACAGCCGTTACGAGTATGTCTCCCTCAAGGAGATGGAGGATGTTTGCCAGATCCTCAAGAACATCGTAGCAAAGTATGCAGAGATCAAGAAGTAAGATCTGATAAACAGGAAAGAACCACCCGATCGGGTGGTTCTTTTTCTGTATCTATTGACATGAAATTGCCTTTGAGTAATAATTATATCATTCTTTTATGATAACACCTATGGTTTTTATCAGCATCACGGCCTGCTCGGGGGTAAATGTAACGCCTTTAAGGTCGCTGAGGCTGAAATAGGCTCCGCTTATCATGGCCTTTGTAAAATCCATTCCTTTCAGCTTTGCGTGCATGAAGTCGGCTCCGGGAAGGCTGCAGTCTTCAATGGATGTTTTGCTCAGCGAGGCGTGGGGGAAGGAGGCCTGCTCCATGCGGCATCCGCGGAAGATGACGCGCTCGAGTTTGCTGCCCGAAAAGCGGGCATAATCCATGATGCAGTCTTCAAACATGACCTCTTTGAAGCCGCAGTCCTGAAAAACGGCTCCGGTCAGTCGGCAGCTTTTGAAAACTGCCTTGCCGAAAAAGCCGCCGTCGAAGCGGCATGAGGTCAGGTCGCAGCCCTTAAAGACGATGTTGTCGGCGGCTATGCTTCTCAGCTCGCTGCCTGCAAGGTCGCAGCTGTCGAGCCTGCAGTCAGACAGGTCGAGCCTTGGAAGATCGGCATCACGAAGGATGCCGCGGGAGAAAAGGCATTTTTTTACCGCTTCTTCCTCCTCATAGGCATGACTTAGTTCGTGTTCAAGGTCGCGCTCTCTGAGATCCTGCGAGAGTCTTGGCATAAATATTTCCATAGGATACCACCTTTGAATAATCTTTTCCGGAAAGGATGAAAACAAGAGTGATCCCTGCAATCATCGCTGTTTTAGGAGTTTATATTGCCAGCAACACCTATATTGCCGTAAAGCTGTGGCGATGGCTGGAGATAGGCAGCCGCACGGCCGCATGGGCGTGGAGCATTGGCTTCACGCTGCTGGCAGGAGGATTTTTTATCGGCATGATGAAGTTTCTGCCGGCGGCGCTCAATCATGCGCTCACAGTTATGGGAGGCTATTACATGGCGGCATACACGCTGCTGCTGGTGGCTGTGCCGCTGACTTCACTTATTGTCAGAGACAGGGGAGGCAGGATGACTGCGCTGATACTTATTGCTGTGGCTATTGCCTATACGGCGTACGGCGCGTGGAATGCCCATCATGTGCGCCTCGAAGAATATAAAGTGAAGGGCAAGGATATGCCGGCCATGACCATAGCTATGGTCTCGGACATGCATCTTGGCGAACAGATCGGCGCAGATGAAGCAGAAAGGATCGTCAGCCGTATAAATGAATGCGATGCAGACATTGTTTTCATGGTAGGCGATGTTTTTGATTCGGGACCATCGAGGGTCAGGGATATCGGCCGTGTGGGCGAGCTGATAAGTTCGATAAAGAGCCGTAAGGGCGTATATGCCGTAATAGGCAACCACGATGGCGGTTTCCGCGGCGAAGAAGCTCTTGCCGAGGAATATCTCGAAAGCTGGGGAGTGTCTGTTCTGCGCGACGAGGTGGCGAATGTAGACAATA
>JAFQVZ010000135.1 GCA_017407765.1 Clostridia bacterium
GGTTAAGCCTGAGAACATCTCTGCCCTGCCTTATCCATAGGAATATTCCTGCCGCCATTATACACATAACTGCCTGCGAAGCAAGCATTCCGACCGGATCCATCCTCAGCAGAAGAGGCATCACGACCGATCCGGTAAAATTGATCATCATGTGCAGCAGTATGCTTCTTCCCACACCGCCTGCCAGAGCCTCTTTTCCAAGGATAATTCCTATAACAAAGGCATAAAAGAACTGATACAGATTCATATGCATAAGTCCAAACGTAATTGCCGAAAGAATAACCGCAGGCTTATCACCAAATACACGCGCCCTGTCGAGAAGGATACCTCTGAATATCAGTTCCTCTACTATGGGTGCCATTATGCCCGAGACTATTGCCATGGGAAGTATTCCAGAATAGCCTACGAGCTCGGCTACAGGGTTGCCTGTCGCCGTTCCGGTAAAAGCCGAAACAATGCTGCTGAGAGCAGTTCCCAGCCAGCTGCAGAGATAACCTATCGCCATAGACACCAGATAGACGGGAATAATGCCTTCAGCAAGTCTTTTTTCGGGCCTGATCTTTACCCCATCTAAAAACCTTGTCATATACCACATTACCGGAAGGCCGAAAACATAATATCCCACTGCGATAAGGAGCATCGGAAACCATCTTGATGCTGCTATGTGAGGATAAAACTCACCTATGATCCATGTAATAAACGCCTGCGACATATTTGCCAGGGCAGCAACTCCGAAAAGGGCCCATCCCAGCTTTGAAAAATGGCTTTTTGCATTCACTTACAACCTAACCTCCAATAAGAAAACGGAGCCGGTTTTCCCGACTCCGTAAAAATCTTAAAGCATCTGACGCTTTCTCGAAAGATTCATCGTGCCATCCTGCATGGCGTGGATGCTGTCGAGAGATTTGCCTGTGCCGTATGCAACACAGGAGATAGCATCATCGGCAACGCGTGTTGTGATGCCTGTCTTAGCCTCGATAAGCTGATCGAAACCATAGATAAGGCTGCCGCCGCCGGTCATAACAATGCCATTTGTTGCAATATCGCCGACCAGCTCGGGAGCTGTTCTTTCAAGAACCGAGTGAACAGCCTCTACGATCTTGACTGTGACCTCTTCAAAGGCCTCCATCATCTCAGAAGAAGTGACAGTGAATGTCTTGGGAAGGCCGGTCATAAGGCATCTGCCCTTAACCTCCATTGTTGCCTCCTCAGGTCTGGGGCAAACGCAACCGATTTTCATCTTCATTTCTTCAGCAGTGCGCTCGCCGATAAGAACATTATGCTTTCTTCTGATATACTTGACGATAGCTTCATCGAACTTATCGCCGGCGACCTTGATGGATGTGGACTCTACGATGCCGCCCAGCGAAATAACAGCAACGTCTGTGGTGCCGCCGCCGATATCAACGATCATGTTGCCATTGGGCTTTGCAATATCGATGCCTGCACCAATAGCGGCTGCAACCGGCTCTTCGATAAGATATACCCTCTTGGCGCCTGCCTGAATACCGGCATCAATAACCGCACGCTCTTCGACCTCTGTGATGACGCTGGGGATGCAGATAATGACATTGGGCTTGAACAGCCTGAAGCCAAGAACCTTCTTGATAAACTCGCGGATCATCTTCTCTGTCATGTCATAATCAGAGATAACGCCCTCTCTGAGAGGTCTGACCGCGATAATATTGCCGGGTGTTCTGCCCAGCATGCTCTGGGCATCGGAACCTACAGCCAGAATCTTGCCTGTCATCTTGTCAACAGCAACGACCGAAGGCTCGTTGAGCGCAATACCCTTACCCTTTACAAATACAAGCACCGACGCGGTGCCAAGATCTATACCGATATCTCCGTTAGACATAAACATACCTCGCATTTTACTAAAAATTTTACTTCCCATATTATATCCATTCTCCCCAGATATTTCAACAATTATATTTTAATATGATTTTTCTGTTTTAGCAACAGTAATGACGAATACTTTTTCGGCTCCGGCCTGCTTCAGAACACGGGCACATTCCGATGCCGTAGCTCCGGTTGTAAATATATCATCTGTTAATAAGACTGTTTTCCCGCCGATTTGTTCCGCATGTGAACGTACTTCGATCGACCCCAGTATATTGGCTTTTCTTTCATTGGGTTTAAGACCAAACATGGGCCTTGTCCTGCGTGTCTTTGAAAGAACATTTAAATAGTCCTTGCCCGACTTCTCTGCAAGTCTATGCGCAAGAAGCCCCGTATGATCGTATCCCCTCTTCCGAAGGTTAAACCTGTTTGTAGGAACCGAAACAATAACATCAGCCTCAGTTATCAGAGGACTGTCGCCAAAAGATTTTATAAGCAGATCTGCATATACCGATGCATATTCTTTTCGCCCGCCGAACTTGAATCGGTGAAGTGATTCTCGTATATTTCCCGAATATATGTATGCGGCGGCACCTCTGTCAAAGAACTCGCCCTCGAACAAATGAACCGAAGGCATCACCTTTTCATAACATGAAGAACATATCCCTCGTTTACTGTCATCTTCGTCAAGAAGACTGTGACAAAAGACACACTTTGGAGGAAAAAGCAGATCAAGAAGCCGGTCAAGCATTGTTCAACGTCCCCATAATACGCATTTTAAGCGCAGAGAAACGCTTATTCTTTTTGTTTGTTTCGATCATTTTTGCCACAATATCTTCTCTGCCAACAATAACCAACAGTTTTTTTGCACGGGTGACCGCCGTGTAAAGCATACTGCGGGTCAGCAGCCTCTGAGGCGCGGCAAATAACGGTATTACAACTGCCTGATATTCGCTGCCCTGAGATTTATGAACTGTCACGGCATAGGCATGTTCAAGCTGATTTATCTCATCAAACGTATAATCGGCCTCTCTGTCATCATATCTGACCACCAGAATGCGAGAAGGCACATCAATGTGAACTATTACGCCTGTATCGCCGTTAAAGACCCCTGTTCCTACCTCTGCAGCATCCAGCCTTCTCCACATCATATCATAGTTGTTTTTTACCTGCATGACTCTGTCGCCGGTTCTGAAAACTATGTTTCCCATCTTAACTTCAGCTTTATCGCGTGAAGGGGGATTAAGCTCATTCTGAAGCAGCTGGTTTAGTGCTGTAGTTCCGCAGGCCAGCTGTCGCGAGGGGCAGATAACCTGAATATCCTCCGGCTCGATCCCAAACTTAAGAGGGATCCTTTCAGTGATCATTGTCAGGACCTTTGAAGCGGTGGATTCAGCGGTGCGGGCACCCGCAAAAAAGAAATCTCCGGTGTTTTTTGATATCGGCGGCATCTCGCCATGGTTGATCATGTGCGAGTTTATAACAATATCGCTTCCCTGCGCCTGACGGAAAATTTCCGTAAGCCTTGTTTTGGGTATTTCAGGGCAGGCAAGAAGCTCGGAAAAGAAGCTTCCCGGTCCGATGGGAGGAAGCTGATCGGCATCTCCAATAAGCACAAGCCTTGTATGCGGTTTCATTGCATCAAGAAGTGAAGATGCCAGCATCAGGTCAAGCATCGAGGCCTCATCTACGATTATAACATCGGTATCAAGGGGATTCTGCCTGTCTCTCCTGAAGGCGACTGTTCCCTGCGCCGAATCATACACCGATTCCAGCATTCTGTGAAGAGTCTTTGCCTCGCGTCCGCATATCTCACTCATTCGCTTTGCAGCCCTGCCCGTGGGCGCGGCCAGCATAAAGCTGAGCCCGTTTGCCTCAAGAAGCTCGAGCATACAGAGCAGAGCTGTCGTCTTGCCTGTACCCGGTCCTCCGGTAACAAGGGTCAGCGCGCTTTCAAAACAGGTCCTGACAGCCGTTTTCTGTCCTTCGCCATATTCGATACCATGGCTTCTTTCGGTTTTTTCGATAAGTTTGTCAAGATTTCTGGGCGCAGCGACCTTCATGGCGATAAGCCTGTGAACTTCATCGGTTATAAAGGTCTCGCAGCGGTAAAGATAATCGAGATAACAAACGTCATGTCCTCTGACCACATCCAGAACTATCTTTCCCTTTTCAATAAGATCTTCAAGCGGTTCAAAAAGCGAATCCTCATCAATTTCGCAAAGGCTGGCCGTTGCCTCGATCAATTTATCTTCAGGAATAAATGCGTGACCGTTTTCGGCATTGAAATAGAGCTCATAAAGCAAACCGGCTTCAAGTCTTTCGATGCAATCATCTGTAAAACCAAGATCTGAAGCAACACGGTCTACTTCATAAAAATCCACTTCAAAGCCCTTTTCACAAAGGATATATGGATTATTTTTCAAAAGCTCCAGCGATGCCGTACCGTATGTTCGGAAAAGAGCCGCGGAAATGTGAGGCGGAAGCTGATAGTGCGCCAGAAAATCCATTATCATCTTCATGGCATTCAGCCTTCTGAAGCTTTCACCCATTTCTATGGCTCTCGAAAGGGATATTCCTCTTATCTGAGTCAGTCGTTCGGGCTCGTTGGCAATAACGCTGAAGGAATCCTTGCCGAAAGCAGTAACAATGGCTTTGGCAGTCTTCGCGCCAATGCCCCTGACTGTACCGGACGAAAGATAATCGTATATTCCCGACACCGTTTCAGGCATTTCGCGTGTATATGATGTGACCGCGAACTGGGGGCCATGCTTGGGATGACTGGTGAACTCGCCGAGGGCTGTTATCCTTTCGCCCATGCCCAGAAAAGGCATGGTGCCCACAACGGTAATATCATCGCCGTTATCAAGCACTGCCTTCGCAACAGCATATCCGCTTTCATCGCTGCGGTAGATGATCGCATCTATCATTCCGCTTATCTCTGTAAGTTCCTTGTTCAACCCTATCACCTCTGCCGGCCTTCCTTAACCGAAGCACCGCTTTTATTTAAACTTATTTGAAACAACACTTATAACTTCGGCAAGCATCCATAGCAGCACCGACGAATAAAGTATTGCCAATATAACAAACATTGCGCCCATTTTTACCCCTCCCATACAGGGTATGCAACAGGCGCAATGTTAGATTTCAATTAATTATGCGCGGCTCCACTTAACGCCCTGAGGTGTATCCTCAAGGATGATTCCGCGTGCCTTGAGATCATCTCTGATCCTGTCGGCTTCGGCAAAGTTCTTTGCCTTTCTTGCTGCCTGACGCTGAGCGATCAGCTCGTCGATCTCCTTATCGAGCGAATCCTCTTCGCTCTCGGTCTGTCCGATGCCAAGAACACCGCACAGCTCTGTCAGCATCTCAAGAGCTGCCTTGCAGTATGCCTTTGTGACATCCTTTTCAGCGCTGACAGTATTGGCTTCCTTGACCAGTTCGAAGATGACCGATACTGCATCAGCAGAATTAAGATCATCATCCATAGCATCACAGAAGCGCTGCTTGAAACCGTCAAATGCTGCTGCAGAAGCACTTTCCTTCTCTGTCATCTCTCCCTCTGCACCCTTATCGCTGAGGAATGCCAGGTTAGCCAGAGATGCATTGATCCTTGCCAGCGAAGCCTTAGCCTGCTCAAGAGATTCTCTGGAATAGTTGACAGGTGTACGGTAGTGAGCCGAAATCATAAAGAAGCGGATGGCCTCATATCCGTATACAGCAGCCGCATCTCTAACTGTGAAGAAGTTGCCGAGCGACTTGGACATCTTCTGATTATCTACATTCAGGAATGCATTGTGCATCCAGTAGTTTGCAAAAGGCTTGCCGTTTGCACCCTCCGACTGGGCGATCTCGTTCTCGTGATGGGGGAAGCAGAGGTCTACACCGCCGGAATGAATGTCGATTGTCTCGCCGAGGTATCTTCTGGCCATAGCGGAACACTCGATATGCCAGCCGGGACGGCCCTGGCCCCAGGGAGACTCCCACGAAGGCTCGCCGGGCTTGGCTGCCTTCCACAGAGCAAAGTCCATGGGATTTTCCTTATGCTCGCGAACATCGATACGCGCGCCCGCCTCAAGATCCTCAAGAGGCTGGTGAGAGAGCTTGCCATAGTCCTTGAAAGACTTTGTGCGGAAGTATACATCGCCCTCAGCCGCATAGGCAAGGCCCTTGTCTTCAAGTGTCTTTACGATATCAATGATCTCATCAATATTTTCGGTTGCTTTGGGATGAACGGTAGCTTCCTTTATGCCAAGGCCCTTGGCATCGATAAAATACTCTGCAATATACTTATCGGCGATCTTGTCATAGGTCGTGCCCTCTTCATTGGCCTTCTTGATGACCTTATCATCGATATCTGTAAAGTTCTGAACAAATCTTACTTCATAGCCTCTATACTCAAGGTATCTTCTGAGAAGATCAAACATGATAAAGGGTCTGGCATTACCGATATGGAAATAGTTATAAACGGTAGGGCCGCAGGAATACATCCTTACCTTTCCCTCTTCAAGAGGCTTGAACTCTTCTTTTTTCCTAGTAAGTGTATTAAAAATTTTCATCTTGGATTACCCCTTTTTTACAAGGCCGTCTTTGATAAGATCAAAGTTTTTGGCCAGATAATCGGCGCCGGAGAAAATGGTGAAGAATACAACTATCCAGATAGAAAGCATTCTTGTTCCGATTCCGGCTACCATGATCTCGGGAAGGCCCGAGAGCAGATAAATTATACAGAAAAGCTGGGAGACCGTTTTCAGCTTGCCCCAGAAAGATGCGGCAAGAACGACGCCCTTGGAAGCAGCAATGCTTCTGAGCGACGAAACCGTAAACTCACGTGCAAGGATAACAATACATACCCACGAAGGAACGACACCCTGCTCACAGAGGATCAAAAGTGCAGACATGACAAGCAGCTTATCGGCCAGAGGGTCGACCAGCTTGCCGAAATCGGTGATCTGATTATACTTTCTTGCAATATAACCATCAATA
>JAFQVZ010000136.1 GCA_017407765.1 Clostridia bacterium
CGCCGCACCGGCCTTGGCGCCTATGGCGGAAGCGGACGCAATGCCCTCTCGCGTATATGCGCCCCCATCTCTCTGCCCTATCCTATCCTCAGCGGCATCGACCGTCCCTTCGAAACAACCGCAATGGATGCCAACGAGCTGGCCCGAACGATGGAGCCGGTGGAAATTGCCTATATCGACCCTCCCTACAACCAGCATCCATACGGCTCCAACTATTTCATGCTCAACCTCATAAACGAATACGCCGAGCCTGCCGACATCAGCCGTGTTTCGGGCATCCCCAGAGAATGGAATCATTCGGTTTATAACAAACAGAGCGGCGCGGCTCCGGCCCTTGCCGATCTCTGCCAGAACACCCCTGCCCGTTTCCTTCTTGTGTCCTTCAATTCCGAAGGATACATCAGCCCCGGAGAGATGCGCGACATTCTGGGTCAGATCGGAAAGGTGGAGGTCTTCGACACTACCTATAACACCTTCAAAGGTTCGCGCAACCTTAATTACCGCGATATATATGTAAATGAATACCTTTTCCTTGTGGACAAGGGATGATATAAAGGAGAAAATATTATGAGAATACAGATCATCGGCGGACCCGGCGCCGGCAAGACCACCCTCGCCTCCATGCTGGCAGGCTTCTTCGACCTTCCCTTAATCGAAGGCGACAAATATCTCTGGGCCGACAGCGACTACACCGTTCGCCGCCCCGAAAAAAAGATAACCCGTATGCTTGAAGATGCGCTCAAAGAAGCTCCCCATTATGTATTCGACGGCCAGCCCGACGAATATGCCCCCGAGATCAAGCTCGACGCTGAGATACTTCTGTTCATCAAGGTGCCCGAGGACATTCGCATGGAGCGCCTTGAAAGCCGCGAGAAGCAGCGCTTTGGCAAGCGCATCGAAGAGGGCGGCGACCTTTATGAAGAGAGCCGCGACTTTATCGAGTGGGCATCTTCCTATGCTCAGCCTACCGATAAGGTGGGCACCTATCTCAGCTACCATGAGAAGATGTTCTTTGCCTTCCAGGGCAAGAAGATGATCCTTGATGGAACCAAGACCATTGTTGATCTTATAAACGACGTCCTCGCCCTTCTGGACGAATAAGAACAGCACCCGCGTCTAAAACTCCTTAAAGAACGGCGTGAGATCCTTCGATTACGCTGCGCTTCACTCAGGATGACAATTTATCTTTATGCCGAACTATAGTGTCATTCTGAGCAAGCACGCAGTGCGCTGTCGAAGAATCTCACATAAAGATAAAATTGGTGTCGATATCAGCAGGCTCGGAGAAATATGGTTTATTACCTATTACCTGATAAAACTACCCCCGGCGGAACGAACCGCCGGGGGTTTAATGTTAGAACTCTATCTCGTATTCAAGATATCTTCTGGCTTCATTCTTAGCTTCACTCTCTACTGTAGTATTACCTGAATATTTAAGACCTTTCAGGACAGCATCTATCTTTACAGCATCAGCTTCTTTTATTCCCGAAGAATTGCTCATCTTGAGCATGAACTTCTGCCGCATTAACGGCGCACTTTCATCCATCCTCATTGCAACAAGTGTCTGAATACTGGGGTCACGCTGCATATATTTAAGCTGAGGTTTCATGGGTTCATGTCCGGGGCATTCCATTTCGGCAGCAATTTCTATCTTGTCATATTTCTTTTCTGTAATTTCACGTTTTCCCTCAGAATTGCCAACACCTTTAAGGTTTATCCCGATTTTTCCCTTCTTTTCAGAAAAGGCGGTTTTTTCTTCCATGTATGTAACCTTAAAGTGCTTTGCTCCAAGGTCCTGTGCGATCTTTTGAAGTTCATTTACTCTGGCGATCTTCAAATAGCTGAAATATTCATCCAATGCGATATACCTATCTCTATCGCTGGGATCAACGTAATAAAACTCACTTTCATTATCCGGATAAAATGCCAATCCAAATGCTTCAAGTGAATCTCTGAAAAGATTTATAAAATGAAGCCCCTTCTGATCTGACGAATATCCTATAGACCCCTGACACACTTCGCTCTCAGCGTGTCTTTTATCTCGCTCGGTTACCCTTATAAACTTAGGCATAAAGAAATCTGCGCTGTCTAGCGAGTCCGAAAAGATTGGCTGCAATGCCTTTAATTCAAGCTGTCTGGCTTTTTCTTCAGCACCATCTTTGACTACCTGCGTTCCCTTTTTCATTGCATCGCCAACATTTTCTGCGATTTCAGCAATATCCGAGAAATTGAACTTACCATCATCATTCTGATCAACAGCTTGAACAGCATTATCAAACAGATTTTTGGCAGTCTTTCCTGCACTGGAAATCAACTCTCCAAATCTATTCTTTTTCTCCATCACAACTTACCCCCATTATTAGTTTATAATATGGCCTGTAAACTTCGCGATTTTTATTAATCATAACATATAATTGTTTACTTTTCCATGCACTGGCAAAACTATCAAAAGCAAACCCCCGGCGGAATGAACCGCCGGGGGGTTATTTTTATCTTCTCTTGTTTCTCTGCTTCTCGGCTTCCTTCTTGCGGAGCAGCATCTTATAGCCCTCCATGTCGGGAACCTGATACTTTTCAAAGTATGCATAGGCCAGCTCGACATCGCTGTCTGTGAACATCAGTGTTACATCCTTCTTGGTGCAGCTGATGCGGATGCGGTTGAGCTCGCCATCCTTGCGCTCGAAGTCGTAATACTTCATATCCTTGTAAGGTGTGCTCCAGCCGTTGATATACATACCGTAGTCGCTGAGGCCGTGCTTTATCGCAAAGATAAGGCCGCAGGCCAGCGCCAGCTCGCCGATAAGGATCAGCTGCATTGTGCCGATGCCCCATCTCAGCCATACGATGGCAATGCAGGCAAGGACTGTCAGCGCCATGCCCAGCTTCTGTCCGGGAACGACTGCCGATACCTTGACCTTGCTCCTTGTGAAGGTCATGGCCGAGATCTCCCATACGAGGATCAGCGCGCACAGGCCCATAATGAGATAAATATTGTTTTCCATTTACTTAGTTTCCTTTTTTCTGAGATTGCTTATATAAAGGTCGGCCTCGGGCAGGCCGAGATCGACAACTTTTTCAAGCAGAGTGTATTCGCGCCTTCCACCTACTCCCGCAAGATACTGCGATATGAGGCAGGCCGCTTCAACGATCTTATTCATATCGGCATCCACCTCAAAGGCCACAAGAGCGCCGCAGCCGCTTTCAGCCACCACCGCAGCCGCGGCCGCACGGGTGGCATCGACATTTCTGCCGAAATGCTCATTCCCCAGCTCGGCCAGACTGTATGCGATGCTTCCGGCATCAAGGCTTCGTTCGCTAACCGCCTCGCGCAGAGGTATCTTCTTTCCGGGGCGGCCGGTGAACTTCCTTACCCGGGAAATATTCTTTATAACGGTCTTTTTATTCATAGACTCACTCCTGCTTGATTGGCGGAAGATCAATAAACTGACCAAACTCCTCGGGAGGAGGTGTCTGCAGCTCTACTATCCGGTCTTTAAGGGCTATCCTTATGCTGTATGAGTGCAGTGTAAAGCGGTCAAACCCCTCTATTTCCGTGCCATACATGAAGTCGCCCACCAGCGGATGGCCGATATGGGAGAAATGCACCCTTATCTGATGGGTGCGCCCCGTTTCGAGGCATATCTCCATAAGGCTGCGTCCGCGGCTTCGGCTGACGGTGCGGTAATGGGTCACCGCCCTCTTGCCCTTCTCAAGGTCGACGCATCGCTTGATGCCAAAGCCCTCGGCATTGCCTATAGGCAGGTCGATGGTGCCGCAGGGAGGCTCGACCTCGCCTTCGCACACGGCATAATAGCGGCGCTCGATGTCGCCTCTGTCCAGCGCCCGTCCCAGCAGGGCGGCGCCGTATTTGTTCTTCGCGATGCACATAAGGCCGCTGGTGCCGCTATCGAGGCGGTTTATGGCGCGAAATACAAAGGGCTCGCCTCTTTCTTCAAACATCCCGGCAACATAGTTGGAGAGTGTCCCCAGCTCATGTCCCCACGATGTATGTACGGGCATCCCGCCCGGCTTGTTGACGACAAGCATAAGCTCATCCTCATACCGCACGTCCACCTCGCCCTTCTGGGGCTCGATGTTTTTGGAATTAGCCTCGCGCCCTCCGGCCAGCGAAATCACCTGGCCCGCGCGTGGCAGCACGTTGACAAAGACCTCTTCGCCATCCAGCAGGATGCCCTTTTCAACGTGCTTGATCTGACGCAGCAGCGCCGCCGAAACGCGAAGGCGCTGCCTTGCCAGCTTTCCGAGGGACAGGCCCTCGTCC
>JAFQVZ010000012.1 GCA_017407765.1 Clostridia bacterium
CGCTGGTGCCGCTGTTGAAGGTATAACAGTTATGCATTCCGCCGGTGGCAAGAACAACGGCTTTGGAGTTTACCGAAATGAGCCCACCGTGGACCACATCCAGCAGCAGCGCGCCTGCCGCCGCGCCCTTTCCGTCCTTAAGAAGCTCGACAAGAGCGGTGTCTTCAAGCATTCTGACCCCCAAGGAGGTAACCATGCGGTAAAGCGCATCGAGGATCTCGGAACCGGCCATGCCTATCTGTCTTCCTCCCTCTTCGACGGCCGTGACCTTGGCACCGGCATCCAGCAGCTCCTGCAGGCGCTGAGGTGCCGTGTCGACATACAGCCTTACCAGCTCGCGGTCATTTACATAAAAACCCTCGTGAATAATATCTTCATACCATTTTTCGGCATTATCGTTTTTATCGGCGCTGCCGAATCCCATCGCCGCAAGGCTGCCTCCGTCGGCCATAAGATCGGCGCTTACATTGGCTCCGGCCAGCAGAGTGGCTCCGCTGCGGTTGACCTTGCCTTTCGACACCAGGATCACCGATGCTCCCAGCTTTGCCGCCTCGGCTGCAGCACGCAGGCCGGCGCCGCCGCTGCCTATCACCAGAACATCACAGCTCAATTTTCTGTCGATCATCTGTTTACCTCCTTTGGGGATAATATCTCAGAAATCTGATATATTTTATCTTAAAAGCAGTTTTCTCAAAAGTCAATATGCGCTGACGCTTTATTGCAACACCTTAATTGTAAAATATCTATCCCGGCCGGTTCTTTTATTTTATATTTCTATTGGAACCTTCTGTCTTTTGCCTTTATAATTATTGTGTTGAGATATGTGCATGAAAGGATGGTGTAACATGGGAAGAATACTTTTTGGCTCCTTTGGCGAGATCCCTCAGTTCGAGTCGCCCGATAAGCTGCCGGAAGATGCGAATATCCTCTGGAAGATGGCCTGCCATTATCTTGCCCCTGCCGACCGTGATGCACATGCCGCATACGCCATACTCGATAGGCTTGTCGAGCTTGACACCGAAGGCCAGTTTATGGAGGCCCGCGAGGCCCTTGGCCGCCTGCTGCTGGACGGCGACGGCATCGCGCCCGACCGCAAAAAGGGCGCAGAATATATGCTTATGTGGTATCACTCGCGTTTCCTCAGCGAGAGCAGGCTTTATGTCATCGGCCAGCTCATAAGCGAGAGCCTTGGCGACGGCACCGAAGACTTTACCAAGTTCATTAAATGGTCCTACGAGCGCATCTGCCTTGATGCTGAAAATGAAGGCTCCGATCCTGTCGGGCTTTGCCTCTTCTGGCATCTGCTTCGCCTTGCCGTTCATCAGCTTGAGCGCGAGACCCGCCTGCTGGACGACCCCAAGGCCTTCCTCAAGTGGATGGTGGACGAAAAGCGCTCGCCCGATGCCCTTTATCACCTCTGCAACCTCGACCCATCGGAGGATCTTTCAAGGGCTGCCCGAAGCAGCAGCATATTTGCCATCGACCAGCTGATCGGCCCCGACTTCCGCTCCGGCCTGACCGTCAAGGAGAAGGAAGAACGCCTTTTGCTTCGCCGCCGCAGAGAGGACTATTTCACCCGCAAGAAAAAGACATACAAGGATTTTAACCGCGCCCAGTATCTTTCGGCCACCTACAGCATTTTCCGCAAGGCCATCGCCCTTAACCGCGAGGCCGATGCCGTTATGGAACAGCGCCATGCCCAAAACGTTCCCCCGGCATCACGCGAGATCTCGAGAAGCAACTGGCGCGAGCACGATTCGGCTCCCACCGACCTCATGGCCGAGCGTTTCAAGCGCCTAAAGGCCATTTATGAGGAATACCGCCACCCCATGACCCTTATGACCATGGGCACCTATGTGGTTTATCCCAAATACGGCGGCGTTCCCGAGGAGGAATGCCTGAAATACTTAAGGGCTGCCGCCGATGTGGGCATCACCCTTGCCATAGTCTATCTCGGCCTGCACTACTACCGCAAAGGCAGGATGGAAGAGGCCCTTCCGCTGCTCCGCAAGGCGGCTCTGCGCGGCTTCAGCGGCGAGCTGCAGCTGTCGTGTGCCCTTTGCATTCTGGCCTTCGACCGTTCGCCTTCGGCCATGCACGAGGCCAGCCTCTGGATGCGCCTTGCCCGCGACAACGGCAGCAAGACGGCTGCCGAATATCTCGACAAGCGCCGTTCTTCGTAATTTTATGCATAGAAAAAGCCTCTCCGGCCGGAGAGGCTTTGTTTTTTATCGCTTTCGGAACTTTATCATTACCCACGCAATGAAGGCCATCAGCATAGGCATCGCCACAAGGGGGGCGACGATGACCGGCTCGAGCAGCATGGCATCGGCTGTGACTCGGATGTTTTTGGAGCCCGGCAGGTTGTCGATCCTGTGGCCGCGGACAAGCAGCCTGTGTGAGTTGACGCCGTAGGGGGTGCAGGTGACCAGGGTGCAGAGGTCCTCGCCCGGTGCGATATCGAGGGCCTTTACCTCGTCGGGGTCGACGATGATTATATTATCCACCTCATAGGTGAGGGTCTCGTCGAGGATACGCATCATAAAGATATCGCCCTTTTCCACCTGATCGAGGTTGGTGAAGAGCTTGGCCGAGGGCAGGCCGCGGTGACCCGACAGGACACAGTGGCTGCTTTCGCCACCGACCGGCAGCGACGAACCCTCGATGTGGCCGACGGCGATCTGCAAAACGGCGGGGTCGACACCGTGGTATATAGGCAGCGAGACCTTGATATCGGGGATCTCGATATAGCCCATAACGCCGCTTCCCGACACGTTGAGGAGGGATGTATATTCTTCCCTGTCCTCATCAGAGAGGACATAGCGGTTGCGCTTACTTGGCAGGGATGCGTTATAGGCGAGGGCATCTTCCCATATTTTTTCATAGTCATCACTGCTGACTTCGGCGACCTCCTTGGCATAGTCGGCGATCATTCGCGACTGGTGGAGCGAATTCCAATAGTCGGCAAAGGAGGGGTACAGCATTAAGGCGAGGCCTGTAAAAAAGACTATCAGCAGGAGGATAGTGGACCAGTTTTTTTTGATATAAGCGGGCATAATTTAAAGGACTCTCCTTAATGCTGACACCGGGGAGGCCAAAGGGCCTCCCCGGCGTAGGATGATTTTTTAATTAAGTTTCTAAGACTATCTCTTAGCCTTCATTGGACATACGCTTCTTGGCGATCAGGAGAACGCCGGCGCCGATGACCATGACTGCACCGAGAGCATAGAAGATTGTAGTACCGATACCACCGGTCTCAGGAAGAACGTTACCGGTTTCGTTGACGACTTTACCGGTCAGAATACCTGTGGACACTTCGCCTTTAAACTTATCGCCACCCTCAAGCTTGGTAAGCTGAGGATTATCAGCAAGAACTTCATGTTCAGCTGTGATAGTAAACTCGATATCCTGAATTGTGTTGTAGCCTGCAGGTGTGGTTATCTCGACGAGCTTATAGTCGCCATC
>JAFQVZ010000137.1 GCA_017407765.1 Clostridia bacterium
CCTTTTGAAAGGAGCTGTCAGCGTAGCTGACTGAGGTTTGGCAAGGCAATTATCCGTTATCATGGCGGCTGCCGTAAGACTGCTGGCCAAACACCCGTCGCCTAACGGCGCCACCCTCTTTCAAAAGAGGGCTAAGAAACGGCTCCCCGCGTCCAAGGCTCCTTTTGAAAGGAGCTGGCGCCCATAGGGCGACTGAGGTTTGGCAAAATGGCCCCCTTGCCTAAAGGGGGCTGTCAACGAAGTTGACTGGGGGATATTGTAGGGGCGATTCACGAATCGCCCGACCGGACTTGCCGTGGTATCCCTCCGCCCCTTCGGGGCACCACCCTTTAGGCAAGGGAGGCAAGGGCATTCCCCGATGAAAACCCGTCTTCGGAAAAAACATTAAATGTAAAATTTTGTCCTTGCATCAGAGCTTTCGCTGTGATATAATCTAAAAAATTTTGCGAAAATGTGATATATCGGACTTGCCTATAGGCTTGTCCGTGTATTATAAATCTTAATTCATTAATATAAAGGGAGCGATTTAGAAATGGGTAAACACCTTCTTAAGTTAAGTGATCTTCACACAGACGAAATAATTTCTATTCTTGACAGAGCCCAGATGTTTTGCCAGGGTATTGATGTTCCCAATTTTAGCGATAAGATCGCCTGCAATCTGTTTTTTGAATCATCGACTCGCACCCAGTACAGCTTCAATGTAGCCGAAGAAAAACTGGGTATGCGAGTCGTTTCTTTTAACCCGGCATCTTCGTCGCTGAACAAGAACGAAAGCTTCTACGACACGGTCAAGACCTTCGATTCCTTCGGTGTCGACGCGCTTGTCATCCGCCATTCGGAGAACGAATACTTCAACCAGCTGCTGGGTCATGTCAACGCGGCCATCCTCAACGGCGGCGACGGCACAGGCAACCACCCCACCCAGTCGCTTCTTGACCTGCTGACCATCAAGCAGGAGTTCGGCCGCTTTGAGGGCCTCAAGTGCGTCATCGCAGGCGACATCGTCCATTCGAGAGTTGCCCACACCAACTATGAGGTCATGCGCCGACTGGGCATGGAGGTCGTTACAGCCGGCCCCGACGAGTTCCTCGAGCCCACACTGGACAGCGAGGACTTTGACCATGCAGTCAAGACCTCCGATATCGTTATGATGCTTCGTATCCAGCGCGAGCGCCACGCCGCATCCATGAGCATGAGCGCCGAGGAGTTCCACAACGCCTACGGCCTGACGGTGGCCCGCGAAAAGACCATGAAGGACAAGGCCATCATCATGCATCCCGCTCCCGTCAACCGCGACGTTGAGCTGGCCGACAGCCTGATGGAGTGCGACCGTGCACGCATCTTCAAGCAGATGAGTAACGGCGTATTCGTACGCATGGCAGTTCTTGAGAGGGCGGTGAAGTAATGGCATATATCCTTAAAAACGGCAGTGTATATATAAACGGCGCCTTCCAGCAGACCGATCTGCTTATAAAGGACGGCGTCATCGCAAAGATCGGAAACGCACTTGAGTGCGGCTGCGCCGAGGTCATCGACCTTGCGGGCAAGACGGTCATGCCCGGACTTGTAGACCTTCATGTTCACCTGCGTGAGCCGGGATTTGAATATAAGGAAACGGTGGAGAGCGGCACAAAGGCGGCTGCGGCCGGCGGCTTTACAACAGTCTGCCCCATGCCCAACCTTAACCCCGTTCCCGACAGCCTCGAGCACCTCAAGGTGCAGCTGGAGGCCATCGAGAAGGATGCCGTCATCAATGTTCTGCCCTTCGCATCCATCACGGTGGGTGAAAAGGGCCAGGAGCTCTCGGCGATTTCCGAGCTGGCGCCCCATGTTATCGGCTTTTCCGACGACGGCAAGGGCGTTCAGAAGGACGAGATGATGGAAGAGGCCATGAAGCTCATAAACGAGAAGGGCAGCTTCATCTCGGCTCACTGCGAGGACGAGAGCCTGCTTGAGGGCGGCTCGGTGCACAAGGGCGAGTTTGCGGCTCTTATGGGCCTTAAGGGCATCTCGTCGGCATCGGAATATGTTCCCATCGAAAGAGATATAAAAATGGCCGAAAAGCTGGGTGCCAGATATCATATCTGCCACATTTCGGCAAAGGAAAGCATCGAATATGTCCGCCGGGGCAAGGCGAGGGGCGTTAAGGTCACCTGCGAGGTCACACCCCACCACATTGCCATGTGCGACATGGATATTAAATCGGACGACGGCAAATATAAGATGAATCCCCCGCTGAGAAGCAGGGAAGACCGCCTGGCCATCTTTGAGGGCCTTAAGGACGGCACCATCGACTGTATCGCCACCGACCATGCTCCTCACTCGGCTGAGGAAAAATCGAGGGGCCTTGAAAAGAGCGCCTTCGGCATCGTCGGCAGCGAGACGGCGTTTGCGGTCTGCTATACCGAGCTGGTCCGCGGTCATGTTCTGACCCTGCCCGAGCTCTGCGCTCTGATGACCGAGAAGCCTGCCGCCATCATCGGCAGAAGGGCTGTCATCGCCGAGGGCGAGAGAGCCGACATCGCGGTATTCGACCTTGAGCATGAGTTCACGGTCGACCCCGATCAGTTCGTATCCAAAGGAAAGAGCACGCCCTTTGAGGGCATGAAGCTGTACGGCCGCACCGAGCTCACACTCTGCGGCGGTAACATCGTATACAGGAGGAAGTAAGGGTGAATTACAACAAGAAGCTTGTTTTCGAAAACGGCAGAGAGTTCCTTGGCTTCGGTTTCGGCGCTGATGTTGAAACTGTTCAGGAAGTCGTTTTCGACACATCGGTGGTCGGCTATCAGGAGATCATGTCCGACCCCTCGTACTGCGGACAGATCGTCTGCATGACATATCCTCTCATCGGCAACTATGGTCTGGCCGACGAGGACTATGAGGCAAAGACCTCGAAGATAGGCGGTTTTATCGTCAGAGATTATAATGATTCTCCCTCGAATTTCCGCTATACAAAGACTCTGGCTCAGGAGCTGGAGGAAAACGGCATTCCCGGCATCTCGGGCGTTGACACACGCGCCATCACACGCATGCTGCGCGACGAAGGCACGATGCGCGCCATCATCTGCGATGTAAAGGTTTCTGCAGAAGAGGCTCAGGAGCGCATCTCGGCCGTTTCCATCCCCCACGACCATGTCGAGCGCGTTTCCAGCAAGAAGGTCTGGTACAGCCGCACACCCAACTATAAGTATAACGTCGTAGCCATCGACTGCGGCATCAAGCACAACATCGTCCGCAGCCTCAACGAGATCGGCTGCAACGTTACCATCGTTCCTCACAACACATCGGCCGAGAAGATCATGGGCATGCGTCCCGACGGCATCCTGGTCTCCAACGGCCCCGGCGACCCCGAGGACATCCCCGAAGTCATCGCTCTGGTAGCCGAGCTTCAGGGCAAGGTGCCCATGTTCGGCATCGACCTGGGCTGCCAGCTGATTGCCCTTGCCAACGGCGCTCTTATTGAGAAGCTCAAGGTGGGCCATCGCGGCTGCAACCATCCCATCAAGAACCTGCAGAACGGCAAGATCGAGATCGCGCTGCAGAATCACGCCCATGCCATCGTCAAGGACA
>JAFQVZ010000138.1 GCA_017407765.1 Clostridia bacterium
AAAGGGAGGGGGACCACCGTTAGGTGGTGGAGGGATACCACGGTAAGCCCGGTCGGGCGATTCGTGAATCGCCCCTACAATTCAGGATGACAATATAGTGAGTGCCGAACTTCGCTGTCATTCTGAGTGGAGCGCAGCGGAATCGAAGAATCTCACATAAGGCAATAGGTTATATCCAACACGGGCGTGCAATGCACGCCCCTACAGGGTGGTTTCCCGTAAGACAGGTGTAGGGGCGAGCAGTGCTCGCCCGCAAGTGCGCGCCTCTTCCTTACTTCGCAAAACCGTAAAACTTCCTCTTGCAAAATATCGCTATCCATAGTATACTAAAGAAAACCATATTTGTCAAGGAAGGAGAACGAAAGTATGGCAAGAGAATATTTTCACGTCTATCACAGCTATCTTGAAAGCATGCAGCGCCTGAGCATGGAGGAAAGAGGAAGGCTCTTCACCGCCCTTCTCTGCCACAGCACCGGAGCCGAGATACCTAAGCTTGGGGTGGCTGACGGCATCCTGTTCGACACCTTTTCTCAGACTATCGACCGTGAAAGAAAGGTGTATGAGGAAAAATGCCGCAAAATGAAGGAGAATGCCGACAAGAGATGGGGCAATAATGCGGCTGCATCCAAAAGCATGCAAGAAGAAAACAAATACAAAAACGAAAACGAAAACGAAGACAAATACGAGGACGAATACAAAGACAAAGAAAAAGATAAAGATGAAGGGGAAAATATATCCCCCTTTTATTCCCCCGCCGGGGAAAAACACTTCCGAAATCGCGAGGCCAATCTGAGCGAAAGGAAGGATCTGCTGCTGATGACCCTCAGAAGTCGCCCCTCTCCCTGTTTGTAAAATATCTGTGCCGATGTTCCAACGGTCATATTTTGTGATATAATGTAAAATAGCAAAATATGCGTAAAGGAGCATCATCCATGGCTTATATAAGCTTTGAGAAGGTTACCAAGAAATACATAATGGGTCAGCAGGAGATATATGCTGCCCGCGACGTAAACTTCGAGATCGAAAAGGGCGAGTTCGTCGTCATCGTCGGCCCCTCGGGCGCAGGCAAGACCACCATCCTCAATATCCTCGGCGGCATGGACAGCTGCGACGGAGGCAGGGTCATGCTGGACGGGGTGGAGGTATCGGCAATGAACGACCGCCAGCTCACCGCCTACCGCCGCTTTGACGTAGGCTTCGTATTCCAGTTCTATAACCTCGTTCAGAACCTCACCGCCCTCGAGAATGTCGAGCTGGCAGGTGCAATATGCCGCGAGCCTCTCGACGCGGCCGACACCCTGCGCTCGGTAGGCCTGGGCGACCGCCTCGGGAACTTCCCTGCCCAGCTTTCGGGCGGCGAGCAGCAGAGGGTCTCCATAGCCCGCGCCATCGCCAAGAACCCCAAGATCCTGCTGTGCGACGAGCCCACCGGCGCCCTTGACTATCAGACGGGCAAGACCATCCTCGGCCTGCTGCAGGACACCTGCCGCAAAACCGGCAAGACGGTCATCGTCATCACCCACAATCAGGCCATAACCGCCATGGCCGACAGGGTCATCACGGTCAGAAACGGCCAGGTGACCTCCATGACGGTCAATCCCGACCCCACACCGGTAGAAAGGATCGAGTGGTAGCGTGAACAGGATATATCTCAAATCTATCCTGCGCTCGGTAAAGAGCTCCTTCGGCCGCTTTGCCGCCATATTCGCCATCTCGGCCCTCGGCGTCGGCTTCCTCGCGGGCCTTATGGCCGCCACACCCGATATGGCCGCCACCGGCACCAAGTGGTTCGACGAGCATGAGCTTGAGGACATCAAGGTAATCTCCAACGTGGGTCTCGACGACGATGATGTGCAGGCGCTTCGTGAGATAGAGGGCATAAGCGCCATCGAGCCCCGCAAAACGCAGGATATACTATTTACCAATCAGGACGGCGTCACCATCGCCGTAAAGGTCTATGCCGCAGACGATGATGACCCCCTCTCTCAGGGCATCGACAGGCTTAAGCTCTCGGAGGGCAGGCTGCCCGAAAACGAAAGCGAGTGCCTTGTGGAGAGCACTGTTTCGGCCATCAAGCCCATCAATGTGGGCGACACCCTTACCGTGTCGGCCGAGAACGACGATGCTTTAGAGGACGATTTTGCCGGAAAGACCCTTACCGTTGTCGGCACCGTCGATAACCCCTACTATATGTCGATGATGCGTGAGTCCACCACCATCGGCGCAGGCTCGATCGGCGGCATCATGTATGTCAGCGACAGCCTTTTCACCACCGACTATTACACCGAGATCGTTATGAGGGTAGAGGGCTCGGGCAGCGAGATATCCCTCAGCGACGAATATTTTGACATCATCGACCCGGTGAGCGAGCGCATCGAGGACCTTGCCGACACTCAGAAGTACCACCGTCACGACAAGGTCGTGGGCGAGGCAAGGGAAAAGATCGACGATGCATGGCAGGAGTTCCGTGATGCCGAGGCTGAGGCCGAGGAGGAATTTCGGAAGGCCGAGGCCGACATAGCTCAGGCCGAGATCGACATTGCCGACGGCAAAAAGACCCTTCAGGAGAAGGAGACCGAGGCAATGCAGGAGATCCGTGACGCCGAGCAGGAGCTTCGCGATGCCTATGTCGAGCTGACAGACGGCGAGAAGGACTATGAAGAGGGCCTTATCGAGCTGCAGGACGGCAAAAAAGAGTATGAAGAGGGCCTTTTGGAGTTTAATGACGGCCTTTTGGAATATGAAGACGGCAAGCAGAAATATGAAGAGGGCCTTGCCGAATATCTTGACGGCCTTGAGGAATATGAGGACGGCAAAGATAAGTATGATGACGGCCGCGCCGAGCTTCGCAAGGCAAGGGAGCAGCTTGAACAGGCTCAGGCTCAGATAGATGCCGGATATGCCGGGATCGAGGCCGGCAAGGCAGAGCTGGCCAATGCTCAGAAGCAGCTTGACGATGAGGCGGTCAGCATGGCGGCCAAGTTCGGCCTTACCGTATCGGGCGCCGACCAGCTGCTGTCCATTATCAAAAACATCCCCGGCATGGAAGGCTATGTAAAGCAGATCGAGGACGCCAAAAAGCAGATCGACGACGGATATGCCGAGATCGAGCAGAGCCTGCCCATTCTTGAAGCCTCGCAGAAGGAGGTCGATGCGGGCATTATAGAGCTGGAAGAGGGCGAACGCGAGCTGCGCTCGGCAAAGCGGCAGCTGAATGAAGCCTGGGACACCCTTGAAGACGCACGGATCGAGCTTGAGGATGCCAAAGCCGAGCTTGACGATGCCGCCGCCGAGATCGAGGACGGCAGGCGCGAGCTTGAGGATGCCCGTATCGAGATAGAGGACGGCGAAAAGGAACTTCGTGATGCGCGGATCGAGCTTGACGACGGCTGGAAGGAATATTACGAGGGCCTTGCCGAGCTGGAAGACGGCAAAAAGACCCTCCGTGAAGAAATAGCCAAGGCCAAGGCCGACATCGCTCAGGGCGAGCGCGACCTTGCCGAGGGCAAGCAGGAATACCTTGATGCCAAGGCCGAGGCCGAGCAGAAGCTGGACGATGCCGAGGTCAAGATCCTCGATGCCGAAGAGCAGCTCAAGGACATCGAGGCCCCCAAGTGGTATGTTCTCGACCGCTCCATGATGCTCACCCCCGCCTCCTTCGAGTCCAACACCGAGAAGGTGGCCTCCATCGCCAAGGTGTTCCCCGTCTTTTTCCTGCTGATCGCCGCCCTTGTCTGCCTCACCATCATGACACGAATGGTCGAGGAAGAGCGCGGCATGATCGGCACAATGAAGGCGCTGGGCTATGGCTCGGGCCAGATCACGGCGAAGTATCTGCTCTATGCCCTCGCCTCCTCCCTCACGGGCAGCGCGGTAGGCCTTGCGGTGGGCTTCACCGTCTTTCCCAGGGTAATATGGCACGCCTACTCCATCATGTATCGCCTGCCTCCCCTGTCCACACCCTTTATATGGAAATATGCATTTATCGCCGCAGGCTCGATAATCGCCTGCATCCTGCTGGCCACCCTTTCGGTCTGCCGCGGCAGCCTTAAAGAGTCGTCGGCATCCCTCATGCTGCCCAAGGCGCCCGAGGCCGGCAAGAGGGTGCTGCTCGAGCGCATCGGCTTTATCTGGAACCGCCTCAGCTTCAACCACAAGGTCACGGTGCGCAACCTGTTCCGCTATAAGAAGCGCTTCTTTATGACGGTCATCGGCGTTGCCGGCTGCACCGCCCTTATGGTGACCGGCTTCGGCCTGCGCGACTCTATCGACAACATCCTTCATAACCAGTTCGATGTGCTGTGGAAGTTCGACCTGACCGTTGGCGTAAAGGACATGACCGAGGAGCACGTCACCGACCACAGGCTGCTTAAGCTCATGGACGAGAGCGGCGACAACATGGCCATCCGCCGTGAAAGCGGCAAGGTATATATCGAGGGGGTAAATCCCACCGAACTGAGCATCTTTGTCCCCTCCGAGCCCGAAAGGTTCTCTGATTTCGTCCTCTTCCGCGAGAGGCTGGGCTATGCCCCCATCGAATACGGCCCCGGAAGGGTCATCCTCACCGAGAAGGCGGCCAACAAC
>JAFQVZ010000139.1 GCA_017407765.1 Clostridia bacterium
ACTATTCCATCTATAGGACTTATCAGATAATATCTTTCCCCCTCTTCCGCCTTAGCGTTTTCGCCCGAAAACGCTCTGAGAGCCGAGAAATGTCCATTCTCCAGAAAAGATACCGCCTCACTATAAAATGCCGCAGCAGCCATGTTATCGCTCTCTGCTTCAAGCTCCATTATTATATCTCCCCTTTTGACCGCCTCACCCTGCCTTACATATATCTCTGCTACTTTTGAAGGCAAAGCTGGATAGAGCTCATGCCTGCCCAATTCAATGACTCTGCCTGTGACATTCACATAATCGACAATATCACTTTTGCTCAGCTCAACAGTTTCCACTTCTTTAAGTGTTTTCCCTTCTCTGTACGGACTGCCAAAATACATTCCTGCGATCAGGACAAGAGAAAACATAATTACAATTGTTTTTCTTATGGCCGACACCTCCTAAGACACACTCTATTATGTTTAATTTCTGTCTTTTTATGAGTAAAGAAAAACCGCCGAGAAACTCTCGGCGGTTTTAACTGCGTCTGACTATTAAAGCTCAAAAAGGCTAAGCTGATTTGTTTTGGGAATGCCTCCAAGTGCACCTGCAGCATCAAGCGTTTCGGTAACTGCCTTGGATACTTTATCACAGCGAGACACAATGTCTTCCATAGACATAAAGGGCCCCTTATCTCGCTCGTTTACAATCGCCTGCGCAGCCGCTTCACCAACACCCGGAAGCGAAGTGAACGGCGGAATAAGTGTTTTCCCCTCGATTTTAAAGCGGTTTACATCCGATTTATAAATATCTACCGGTGTAAAAGAGAAACCTCGCTTGTAAAACTCATGAACAATTTCAAGTGTGCCCATAGTATCGTCTTCGACTGCACTGCGTTTGGGACGTGCTTTAAGCACTTTGTACTTTTTACAGACGATCTGGTCACCTTTGGTCATGACAGCTGCATCAAATCCGTTTGCACGAATACTGAAGTATGCAGCATAGAAATCCAGCGGCCTGTGTACCTTGAACCATGCGATCCTGTAAGCCATCATAACATAAGCAACCGCATGAGCTCTCGGGAACATATACTCAATTTTCTTACATGATTCAATATACCAATCAGGGATTCCGTGCTCTTTCATGGCCTCTTCCCAGTCAGGTTTAAGGCCTTTGCCCTTACGGACGCTCTCCGAAATTGTAAACGCTTGAGAGGAATCCAGCCCCATCTTCATCAGATAGAGCGTAATGTCGTCTCGTACGCAGATAACATCTTTAAGGGTAGCAACTCCGGCAAGGATATAGTCCTGTGCGTTGTTTCTCCATACATTGGTGCCGTGAGACAGTCCGGAAATACGAACAAGGCCGTCAAATGTTGTAGGCTGTGTGTCAACAAGCATTCCTCGGGCATTTTTGGTTCCAAACTCGGGAATTGCCGCGGCGCCCGTTTCTTCAAGGATATCATCTGTCTCAATTCCGAGAGGACTGATATCGGTGAATATTTTCATAGTGTCCTTATCATCCAACGGAACCTCTTTACGGACATCCATTCCGGAAACGTCCTCAAGCATACGGATCATTGTCGGGTCATCATGGCCCAGCAGGTCGAGCTTAAGCAGATTATCGTGAATAGAGTGGTAATCAAAGTGAGTTGTGATAATATCAGAGTTAACATCATCGGCCGGGTGCTGAACCGGAGTAAACTCGTGGATATTCCTGTCTCTTGGAAGAACAATAAGGCCGCCGGGATGCTGACCGGTTGTACGCTTGATTCCCGTACAGCCGGCTACAAGTCGGTTGATCTCGGCATTATTAAGAACAATGCCCTTTTCATCGAGGTATTTTTTTACAAAGCCATAAGCGGTTTTAGACTTAACTGTGCCGATAGTACCGGCTTTGAATACATTCTCCTCACCGAACAGTCTTCCCGTCTCTTTATGAGCCTGCGCCTGATATTCACCGGAGAAATTAAGGTCGATATCGGGCGTTTTGTCGCCTTTGAATCCCATAAAGGTTGCAAACGGAATATCAAATCCGTCTTTTGTCAGTTTGTGTCCGCAAATGGGGCAATCCTTATCGGGAAGGTCAACACCGGTTCGATAGTCACCTTCAATATCAAAAATGCTGTGTTTGCAATTTGTGCATCGGTAGTGAGGCGGAAGCGAATTAACCTCGGTAATGCCTGTAAAATAAGCAACAATGGAAGAACCTACCGAACCACGCGAACCTACAAGATATCCGTCATCAAGGGACTTTTTAACAAGCTTCTGCGCGATGATATACATGATATCATATCCATGGCCAATGATAGAGTTAAGCTCCATTTCGAGACGATCTTTTACAATGGGAGGCAAGTTTTCGCCATACAGCTCAGCCGCTTTGTTACGCGCAAGAGAATTGATCTCTTCGGCAGAGTTTTCAATTGAAGGCGGATATGTGCCATCTTTAAGAGGTATTATATCCTCGCACATATCGGCAATCAGATTGGGGTTTTTTACGACAACATCATATGCCGTATCTCTGCCAAGATAAGAGAACTCTTCAAGCATCTCATCTGTGGTCTTAAAATAAAGAGGCGCCTGGTCGGAAGCATCATCAAAGCCCATACCAGTCATGATGATCTCGCGATAGATCGAATCAGATGGCTCGATAAAATGAACGTCGCCTGTCGCACAGATGGGTTTACCAATGCTCTTGCCCAGTTTGACAATCGTACGGTTATAGTCTCTCAGCTGCTCGATATCCTTGGCTGTTCCGTTCCTGACCATGAACATATTATTTCCAACAGGCTGGATCTCAAGGAAATCAAAAATCTTGGCAATGGAAACCAGTTCTCCCCACGGCCTTCCCTGGACGACCGCATTAAACAGCTCGCCTGCTTCACAGGCCGAGCCAAGAATCAAGCCTTCTCTCTTTTCAAGCAAAAGGCTTAGCGGGATAAGAGGATGCCTCTTAAAATACTTAAGATGTGACGCGGAGATCAGCTCATAGAGGTTACGAAGGCCCTGCATATTCTTTACAAGGATCAGAAGATGATGTGATTTGCCCTTTGGCGCAGCATCACCGTTACCTTCGCTGACCGCTTTCATCTCTTTGTTTAGATCATTGATATTTATTGAGCATCCTTTGTCCTTTATAAGCTTTACCAGTTCAAAGAATATCTTTGCAAGGACTTCAGTATCATCATCAGCTCTATGGTGATTAAAGCTGAACTTAAACTCTGCAGCAAGGTCGTTGAGCCTATGCTTTTTAAGTCCGGGCAAAAGTGTCCTCGACAGCTCAACAGTATCTATCGAGCAGAAATGGCGCTCAATGCCAAGCTGCTCACATGCTTTTTTCACAAAAGAAATATCAAAATCTGCATTATGAGCACAGAGAGGCCTGTCTCCGCAGAAATCAAGAAACTGAGGCAAAACGATGCCGATGGAGGGTGCATCTGCAACCATCTGGTCGTTAATGCCGGTAAGGTTTGTGATCTCATAGGGGATGTTTACCGTTGGCTTAACATAAGTGTGGAAGCGGTCAATTATTTCTCCGCCCTTTACCTTAAGCGCCGCAACCTCAATAATTTCACATTTTACAGGGCTAAGGCCGGTTGTTTCAAGGTCAAAAATAACTATTTCGTCATCCAGAGTGGCATCGGTCATACCCTTAACTATTCCACCGGCAATGTCATTTACGCAATAGGCCTCAACGCCATATATGACCTTAAAATCCTTGTTTTCTTTTTTGATCGAGCTTGCCGCCTTGAGCGCTTCAGGGTAAGCCTGAACAACGCCGTGATCTGTGATGGCCACCGCGCGGTGGCCCATGCTCGCTGCAAGATTGATGACCTTCTGCGTATCGCAGATTCCATCCATTGCAGACATAACAGTGTGCAGATGGAGCTCGACACGCTTTTCCGACGCATTATCGCTTCGTGACTTCTTTTTATCTTTAATAATGGCAAAGGGCGTGATTATGTTATCACCGTCAAACTTGGAATAGCTGATGGTGCCCTGAACAACGACTACTTTGCCCTCTTTGATGTTATCTTTAAAAGGCTGAACTTCTTCATCAGGCAGCACTTTGACGACTTTTACCGAACCGGTGCCATCGGTCATTTCAAAACTTACAACAGTCTTACCTTTGCCGTTGAGTTTCTTCAGTTCTTTAGAGAATATCTCGCCGTACACCGACACTTTGCCGCTGTCTATCGTAAGTTCTCCGATATCAATAATATTTCTCTTTACCGGTTTGCCATAAATTATTTTGTCCTCTTCTACTGGAGGTGTGTATGGTCTGCCTTCTGCCTGCTGCTTTCTGAATCCACTCTGTCTGCTGGGCTGAGACTGCTGTGCAGGGGCCGACCTGCTCTCGATATGGCCAGTAGGAGCATCCTTCATAATACGATCAAGATCCTGCTCGCGACGCTCTTCAAAAGATACATTTTCGGCAAAAGTGCTGATATTGATTTGCACACCTCTGAAACCAACTTCAAGACATAACTCTGCAAGAGCTGCCGTCAGATCATCTGACCTGCAGGCCCAATCCTCCGAAACCCTGACAAAAAGCTTTCGGCTGTCTTCTTCAAAGCTGAACGTATCTTTTTCCACTGCTCTGTATAGAACCGAATGTTTCTCTTTCAGTTTATCGAGAATGATATCTTCAACCGATTTATTCTCACCCGCAGCTATTCTAAGATGAACTCCGCTCAAGCCATATGTACGTTTTATGATCTTAGCCGCCTTCTGAAGTTCTTCATCGGATGCATAGGTATCATGGGGCAGCAGAACCTCTATACTGTTGTCATGCGAGGAGATCGACATTTCGACCACCGGCAGTTCAAAAAGAGGCGAACGATCATCCGCCTCTTTGAATATATTTTTTAAAAGTGCCTGCTTCATACCTTTTCACCGGTAAGCTCTTCAATCTCTTTGATAAGCTCGTCAGCAAGCCTGTCTTCAGGAACCTTTCTA
>JAFQVZ010000140.1 GCA_017407765.1 Clostridia bacterium
CGAGCCATATTCTTCGCCGGGGCAGCCATAGAAGCGGACCGTGCCGGAGATACCGTTTTCCTTAAGATAATCTCTGAATGCCAGCGCAGCACCTGCAGCGGCAGCGCCAAGACTGTTATGTCCGCAGCCCTGACCGTATGCGCCCTGAACAATAGGCTTCTTTTCGGGCAGAGAGGCTTCCTGAGAAAGGGTAGGCAGCGCATCGTACTCACCGAGGAAACCAATGATGGGCTTTCCCTCGCCCCAGCTTGCTACAAAGGCTGTAGGCACTTCGCCTACGCCCATGTCGACCTTAAAGCCGCGTTCTTCAAAAAACTTGCCGTAAAACTCGGCCGACTTATACTCCTTCATGCCGGGTTCGGCATATTCCCAGATGGTGTCGTTTACCAGATTGATGTCAGCAGCATTGCGCTCGACCAGGTCAGAAATAATTTTTTTCATTTTGGGTAACCTCTCCTTTTGGATGAATATATTTATTTTATGATACCATATTCCATGACGAAAAGCAAAGCAAAAAGATGCCCCGGAGAATAAACTCCGGGGCTGTTTTTATGACTATTATTTTATACGTTAGGCTTGATGTGTGCAGGCATTGCCGAGACATACCCGCCGCCTGTGGAAGCCTTGAGCTCTGCCTTGGCCTTGGCCATCATTTCCTTATCTTCGATAGCCATAGCTGCCGTCAGGGCAAGCACCTTTGCAGCGACCACTGTGCCCTTATGGGCAATGGACGAATTGGACAGAGCTGTGATCTGCCAGCTGTGTCCCGGTGTACCGAGGACCTCGGTTGCAACTCCGCACTGAGCTGTGGGAGCGCAGTAGCTTGCATCACCAACATCGGTAGAGCCCGACATAGCCTTATTGAGGGGCTTATAGGGAAGGACCTTTGTGTGAAGCACTTCGTCGTCTCCGATCAGGTCGGTATCAAGATCGAGGCCGGCAAGACCTGCCTTTACCGATGCAAGGTTGCCTGCATTGAAGGTCTTACGGAACTCCTGAGCCAGCGCATAATCGGCTTCATCAAACTCGGGAGCGCCGATCTCGTTGAGAGCCTTTTCCATAACGTGGCTAAGGGTGATATTGGGCAGATAATCGTAAATTGCTTCCTTAAGGTCTACCACATGGGTGGTGCCGGTCATCTTGGCGGCACCTTCAGCGATATCCTGAACGCGGGCATAGATCTCCTGAGCCTGGCTCATCTTGGGCGCACGGATAAAATAGTGGATAGTAGCCTTATCATGGACGACATTGGGCGCAATGCCGCCTGCATTTACGTATGCATAGTGAACGCGGGCCTCGGGGATGATGTGCTCACGCAGATAGTTGACGCCGATATTCATCAGCTCGCAGGCATCAAGCGCCGAACGTCCCAGATGAGGATTGGCGGCGGCGTGAGCCGTTACACCTGTAAAGGTGAACATAACGCTGATGTTTGCAAGGCTCGATGTGGCCCATACATTGTTCTTATCGGCGGGATGCCATGTGAGGCAGATATCAAGATCATTGAACAATCCTGCTCTTGCCATATAGATCTTACCCGAGCCATACTCCTCGCCGGGGCAGCCATAGAAGCGAACTGTGCCGGGAAGGCCGTTTTCCTTGAGGTAATCTCTGAATGCCAGAGCGGCACCTGCGGCGCCTGCACCGAGGCAGTTATGACCGCAGCCATGGCCGTACGCCCCCTCAACAATAGGCTTCTTCTCTGCCAGAGATGCCTCCTGAGAAAGTGTGGGCAGGGCATCGAACTCGCCAAGGAAGCCTACAACAGGCTCTCCCTCACCCCACGAAGCAACAAATGCTGTGGGCATATCGGCAAGACCCATTTCCAGCTTGAAA
>JAFQVZ010000013.1 GCA_017407765.1 Clostridia bacterium
CCTCTAACGTTCAGGAGATCCTCGATGCCGCTGAGCTGGCGTCGGGCAAGAAGTTCGACTTTGGCGGTGTCATCTGCATGGTCGACGCAGCCAACTTCCTCGAGCAGGTCGAGGACGAAGAGACCGTCAACCGTCAGCTCAAGCACTGCCACCTGGCCGCCATCACAAAGAGCGACCTTGCCGACGGCGAGACCATCGAAAAGATCACCGAGAAGATCCGCTCTATCAACCCCGTCTGCCTGATGGAGACCAGCACGATGGGCAGCCTTGACCTTGGTTTTATGAACGAAGACCTGCTGCTTTATCAGTGGGCCGAGGGCGAAGAATCGATCAACAGCAAGGAGAACAAGCCCAAGACCCTCTCGATGGAGTTCGAGGGCGAGGTCGAGCGTGAGGCGCTTGTCGCCTTCCTCAAGGAGATCATCCCTTCCCTCTATCGCTCGAAGGGCTTCTTCAACATCAAGGGCGAAGGCTGGATGCAGGTCGACGTAGTCGGCAGAAATATCGACTTAAGGCCTTCCGAGGCCTATGAAAAGTCGCATCTCGTGTTCATTTCCAAGATCGGCCCTGCCGTCATCAAGCCCCTTGCCGCCGCATGGGAGGCAAAGGTCGGCCAGCCCATGAAGCTTAAGAACTAAAATGCAAAAAGGCCTCCATCCGCTATGGATGGAGGCCTTTCTTTATATCTCAGGCTTATTCGCCAAAATATTCGCGTATCTCCTGCATTCGTGCCACCTGATCGACGCCGAAGGGGCAGCGGCTGTTGCAGTGGCCGCAGCCAACACAGTTCTCGGCCTTGAGCTCGAGGCTCTTGTAGTGGACCCTGGCCATATCGTCGCCGGCCTTGGACAGGTCGTAATATTTGTTGATGAGGGCAACGTCAAGGCCTATGGGGCAGGGGGCGCAGTGGTTACAGTAGACGCACACGCCGTTTGCATCCTGGGGCGCGAAGGTGCCGATCACCGAATAGTCCTTTTCCTCGGCGCTCTGCTCGTTGAAGCGGAGAACGTCCAGCAGGTCTTCCCTGTTTCGGTATCCGGGCAGGACGGTGAGAACGCCCGGCTTGTCGAGGGCATACTGGATGCACTGGCTGCGCGTCAGGGCCTTGCCGAAGGGCGAGGTCTTTTCGTCCAGCAGCTGGCCGCCCGAGAAGCTCTTCATTACCGAAATGCCCACGCCTTCCTTCTCGCATCTGCGGTAGAGCGACATTCGCTCGTCCACCGAGCCGATGCCGTAGGTGCCCTTTTTATAATCATAAGCTGGGTTGATGGAGAACATCAGCATATCAAGGGGCATCATGTCGAGAACGCGGTTCACCAGCTCGGGTGTGTGCGACGACATACCGATGCGGCGGACAACGCCCTGAGCCTGAAGCTCCTTTATATACTCCAGCGCGCCCGAAGAGAGATAGTCGTCGAGGTCCTTGTGCTCGTCGAGGCAGTGGATAAAGCCGAAATCTATATAATCGGTTTTGAGGTTTTTAAGGTTCCAATCCACCGAGCGCTTGATGGCCTCGAGGTCGGTGGTCCAGCCGTATTTGCCCGAAGAATAGTCGGCGCCGAAATGCACCTGAAGATACACCTTGTCGCGGACGGCGGGCAGGACATTGCCCAGGCGGGGGAAGGTCTCGGCATGGCCGGAGGCCAGGTCGACATAGTTGATGCCCTTTTCAAAGGCCAGCTCGAAGGTGGCCTCGGTCTCGCCCTCGGGGGCGCCGCCGATATAGCTGGTGCCGAAGCCGATGGTGCTGATAAGCTCGTTTCCGTGGGGAAGTCTGCGATATTCCATAATTACTCTCCTTTGATGCATTGATTTACTTTAATGATAAAACTTAAACCAAGGTTTAAGTCAAGCATCTTTTTGAAATTTTCGCCTTGAAAAGGCAGACATTTACAGTTATAGTAATAGGTGCATGAATTAGTTACGGAGGATCATATATGATCAAAACTGCTATCACAAGGCGCTTTGCCGCGGCTTTTCTGAGCCTCTGTATGGTGCTGAGCCTTGTCCCCATGGCTTCGGCAGCCGATTTCTCGGTAAGTGAAGAGCTGATGGGTGAGGTCTATGACATCATTAGGGAATACGACCCCGAGATATACGAGAGAATAGTGTTTGACCCCCTCGCCGCCCCCAATTACGGTGAGGGTATCTATGGCAATTATTATTTCGGCGATTCGGGCAGCATGGTCTCGATCGGCGATGCCGAGGCCAAGGGCTATGCCGACATGACAGCCAAGGCGCTGGGCATTTCCGGCTCGAACCTCGA
>JAFQVZ010000141.1 GCA_017407765.1 Clostridia bacterium
TCTCGATAATGCCTTTGTCCTCAACGGCGGCGGTGCAATGAAATCCACCATCGCCGATATGGCAAAATATGTTTCGATGTATCTCAACTACGGCAAGGGCACAAACGGTGTCAGAGTGGCCGGTGAAGGCTCGATCCGTGAAATGACCAAGCCCTGCCAGACCAATGGATATGCCACCACCTATGGCTTCGGCCTCCTGCAGGCTCAGGCCGATGGCTACAGCATCGTATATCACAACGGCAGCCTGCCCGGTGTATCCTCGGCCATGGTATGGTCCTATGAACTGGGCCTTGGCGCCATTATCCTCTGCAATACCGAAGACGTGGCCGCCTCCCCCGCCGCCCTTTCTCTCATGCGCCTTGCTGCCGGACAGGATCCTTCGATCAACCTGCCCCAGTACCGCGAGTATGCTTGGGAGAGCAAATATCTTGCACAGATCTGCGGCAGATATGAATCCGATGAAGGCGCAGGCTTCACGGTTATTGAAAAGGATGGCAAACCCTTTGTTGACCTCGGCAGCAAGGCAGCTCCCTTGATCGTTATTTCCGACCGCTATGCCGTTGTAAGAGGTGCATTCAGCGACACCAACTATGAAGTCCTCCGCGATGAAAAGCGCGGCGTATACGCCATGCGTCAGGGCTCGAGAGTAGTAAGAAAGGTCAGATAATCATGTTTGAGCATATCACCAAAGAAGCAAATGCGGCTGTACGCGAGCTTATATCCGTATCTAACCTCCGTCCCGGCCAGCTGCTGGTCATCGGCTGCTCGTCCAGCGAGATGGTTGGTCAGCATATCGGACACGGATCGTCTATGGATGCCGCCCAGGCTGCTTTTGCCGGCATCTGGCCTGTTCTACAGGAAAACGGCATCGAGCTTGCTGTGCAGTGCTGCGAGCATCTTAACCGCGCACTTATCCTCGAACGCGAGTCGGCAGAAAAGCGCGGATATGAGATCGTAAATGTCGTCCCCCAGCCTCATGCGGGCGGCTCTTTCGCCGTCACGGCATGGAACACTTTCAAAGATCCGGTTGCTGTCGAAACCATTTCGGCCGACGCCGGCCTCGACATCGGCGGCACCCTTATCGGAATGCATCTTAAACGTGTTGCCGTCCCGGTTCGCCTTAAGACCACAAAAATCGGCGAAGCCAACATCCTTTGTGCCCGTACCCGCCCCAAATATATCGGCGGACCCCGCGCCGCCTATAAGGAGATGTAATTATGGATACAAATCCCGCTGCACGCCTTATGGAAGAACGTATCGCGCAGGTTCGCCTGCGTATGGCCGAGGCTGCCAAAGCCGCAGGACGCGATCCTGCCGAAGTCCTTCTCTGTGCCGTAAGCAAGACGCAGACCAGCGACACCGTTCTGCTCAGCGCAGGCATGAATGTCGACTGTTTTGGAGAAAATCATATGCAGGAGCTGGTGGCCCATCATTCGGATGGCGCATATCAGGGCAAGCCTGCCCACTTCATCGGCCATCTTCAGACCAACAAGGTAAAAAAGGTCGTGGGCATCGCTTCTCTTATCCAGAGTGTCGACAGCCTCAGGCTTCTCGATGCCATTGAAAAGGAAGCCGGGAAGCAGGAACTTCGCCAGGATATCCTTCTGGAGCTCAACCTTGCAGGGGAAGAAAGCAAGACCGGTGCAGGTCTCGAAGAGCTGTGGCCAATGGCCGAACACGCCCTTTCGCTCCCCCACATCAGGCTCCGCGGCCTGATGGGCATTCCTCCTGCCGGCTCGACCAGCGATGAGAACCGCCGCTATTTCGCCTCACTTCGCGGCCTGTTTGAAAAACTTTGCGAGGAATATCCCAATGAAAAGTTTGACATACTTTCGATGGGCATGAGCGCAAGCTTTGAGGAAGCCATCCTTGAGGGTGCAACCGTCGTCCGCGTGGGTACGGCAATCTATGGCCCGAGAGATTATGGGAACAAAGCATAATGGATAGAAAAGAGCTCACGATCCATCTTGATGACAACGAGTGGCCTCTTGAATATATCGACCATGACCGTCAGATAGCCAGAGCGATTGTTTATGATGATCTCGGTTTCTTTTATTTCGTGCGCGTCGACCGCGATGACGACTTCGGCAAGGCCAGACTGATAGAAACCTCGGGCGGCGGAGTCGAAGCCGGTGAGGATCTCAATGCTGCCCTTCTCCGTGAACTGAAGGAGGAACTGGGCATAGAGGCCGAGATAATATGCAGGCTCGGCACCGTCGATGACTACTATAATCTCATCCACAGGCACAATATAAACAA
>JAFQVZ010000142.1 GCA_017407765.1 Clostridia bacterium
CTGAAGAGCATAAAACAAAATGCTGCCATGACCGCCCCCGAGACAAGAAGAAATATTGTCCTTGAATGATCGACCCGCGCCAGGTCAAGCTCCTCGGGTCTGCCGGTCTCTGCGGCACCAATCCTTTTATCCCGTTCATCAAGAGTATTATAATTCTTTCTGCCGCCTACCCTTACAGGTACGGCAGCGGCATACTCATGGGGCTCTACCTCTCCGCGGTCGCCCGATGCGAAGAACCACTCGCCCAGCTTTTCGCGAAGCAAGGCTTCATTTCCGGGGGTATGATCCCTCAGCTCGACTTCGATAACTCCCGTGTCCATAGTCATAAATGCATAGCGCGGCACCTCGCCCGCTTGGGCAAGCTCGCGTATTTTGTCTGCCAGAGCATCTACATCGGTATGGCTGTATTCAACGGCGACAAACTCGGCATCTTCACCTCCGGGGAGGGATTTGAGCTTTTCTATTTCGCCCTGCGCGGCATTATGGGTGAACACCACCAGCCCGCCATCCGATTGACAGCAGTTTATGAAATAACCGGGCACTCTGCCTATGCTGTCGAGAGGGACCGACTCGTAAAAAAGCTCTGATGCGTATGATGCCTCTGCGGGGCAGAGGAGGGTCAGCAGAAGAGCGGGCAGAACAAACGTCAGAAACAGGTTTTTCTTCATAAGCGATCCTCCATTCTGTTTTTTATTACTTTATTATACCATAGCAATAATATAAGGGCAATACGGGGGTCACCCAATGAGAGAGCGCCTCAAATTATCCATTACACCCCAAAATAAAAAAATCCTCCATGCTTTCGCATGAAGGATTGTGATTTCCCCAAAGGCAGCAGTCAACTTCTTGACTTAGCGGTGGTCAGCGACGCGATGAGCATTCGCTTCAATTCTGTGCAATGCTGCAAAACAGTCTTATCGGAATAATATCCGCTTTCGATAAGGAGTTCCAGCCAATATTCACTTTCGGCACACTCCTTAAGTGCGATCTGGAGCTTTGCAACAAAATCAGCTTTGCTGTGCCCATAAAATGCTTCACGAATATTTGCGCCAATACTTGTGCCTGAACGAATGAGTTGATTCGTGAGGACAGATTCACGCTTTGTAGATTTCACCTCATTGCACACCTTTATTATCTCAAGGGCAAAGGCCTTTGATTTGAATATAAGCGGGCTGTCCGACATAATGCACCCCTTTATAATTCATGTCGGCTTTGCCGACACCACACCTATTACCTATTACTTCTTACCTATTACTTTACCAAAAATCCTTCATGCCGACAAGGTAATAGTTAATAGGTAAGAGGTAATAAGAAAAAATCCTCCATGCTTTCGCATGAAGGATTTTTGGTGGGAGAAGGTGGATTCGAACCACCGAAGTCACTGACAACAGATTTACAGTCTGCCCCCTTTGGCCACTCGGGAATTCTCCCATATTCAATTTTCCGTAGAAAAAAGAATGGAGCTGGTGGACGGATTCGAACCCCCGACCTGCTGATTACAAATCAGCTGCTCTACCTGCTGAGCTACACCAGCTTATCTCTATCGTTTTGCGCCGTATTCCTTAGCGCTCATTTATAATACCAAAACCCAGACCATTTGTCAACAACTTTTTTTAAAAATATTTTTTATTTTTTCGCAAGTAAAAGCGCCAGTTTTTCTGACATTTTCTGCCTGCGTTCCTCCTCGGCCGAAGGGCACAGCTGCCAGCCTCCTTCGGCATCACGCATGAGGGCCGAACCCTCGCCTATTCCCTCGGGAAGCCGCGAAAGGGGGATGTTATAAAGCTCGTCTCCGCAGAGGACGGCAGCGATACCGCCCTCGATACGGTCGATGATATATCTTCTGTCCATAGTTTCCTCCTCAGGGGCGGCAGGCTCCGCAGGGATCATATCCGGCGGCAAGGACGCTGTCGCGCGTGAAATAGAAATCCATATTCTGAAATGCCGGCATATATTCGCAGCCGACCTTGTGGAACTTGTCGCCGTTATAATTGCCTATGTAAAGGCCTATGCCGTCAAAGGGGTTCGACACGGTGCGGCGCTCGCCCTCGTCGAGATAAGACACCACAGCTCCGTCGGTGATGAGCACCACCGAGCCCAGCCGGTCGGTGCGGTAGGTGGTGACATTCCTGAGCCTGTCGAGAATAATGTCGTGAGGGTGGCCGTAGCTGTTGTCCTTTCCGCAGGAGATAACGGCGATCTCGGGAGTGACGGCATTAAGGAACTCGACGCTCGACGAGGTCTCGCTGCCATGATGCCCCACCTTGAGCACGGTGGAATCCAGCTCGAGCCCGCTTGCCAGCATGGCCTGCTCGGCAGGCACCTCGGCATCGCCGGTAAAAAGCCAGCTGGTCGTTCCGTAGGTTATCCTGAGCACCAGCGATGCATCGTTGCAGTCGTCAAATCCGGCGCCGCCCGAAACAAAGGTGCACTGAGCGCCGCCAAGGCTGAAGGTGCTGCCCGTTTCGGGGACATTGGTGGCCACATTCTTCTCCATCAGGCCGTCAAGCAGCTCCTCATAGGTCTGGGAGGTATGGACGAAGGGCGAGATATATGCCTCAGCTACCTCCACATGCTCAAGCACATAGGGAAGGCCGCCGATATGGTCAGAGTGCGGGTGGGTAGCTATCATAACATCAAGCTTTTCCACGCCCACCTCCTCAAGATAGTCCACCACCCTCTGGCCATAGCCTATCTCGCCGCCGTCGATGAGCATGGTCTTGCCGTCGGCAATGATAAGGGCGCTGTCGGCCTGGTCGACATCTATATAATGCACCTCAAAGGGATAGACCTCTCCCTGGGAATTATATACCGCAAAAGCCGATATCAGCGCCGCCACAAAAAAGGTCAGCTTGGTGATAAAGGGCATTTTGCTTTTGTTCTTCTTTTTCTTTTTGCGTTTTTTGCTCATTATATCCTTTCTGCGCGGGGATAGGGAAGGATCAGAAGGCTCCCTTCCAGATATCGCGCTTCATGTCGAGCATCAGGTCGAAAACGGCGATGGCCGTCATGCTGTCGACGATGATGCGTGCGCGGTGGAAAATAGCGGGGTCAAGGTGAGCCTTGAGCTCAAGCTCCTTTTCCTCATGGGTAACGGGGTCGACCGTCTGCTGCTTTGTGTGAACGGTGGGGGCGGGGCGGAAGGCCGTGCGGAAGATGACCGGCATGCCGTTTGAAATGCCGCCGTTGATGCCGCCGCTCATGTTGCTCTTGGTGCGGACTGCGCCATCCTCATTGACCCACTGGTCATTGGCCTCCGAGCCGTTAAGATAGCCAAAGCCGAAGCCCATGCCGAACTCGACCCCCTTTACGCCGGGAACGGCGAACATCAGGTGGGCCAGAACGCCCTCCAGCGAATCAAAGAAGGGCGAACCTACGCCGACCGGCAGGCCGATAACGGCGGTTTCGAGAACACCGCCGACTGTGTCGCCCTCTTCGGCGGCAGCATCGATGAGCTCGCGCATCTCCTCGCCCTTTTCGTCGTCAAACACGGCAAACGCCTTATTTTCAACTGCCGTAAGCTTTTCCATGATGTCGAGAACATCGGTCTCGGGCATATCGTCGTCGCGCACATCGCCGCACTGGGAAACATGGGTGCCGATATGCACGCCTGTTGCCTTGAGTGCCTCGCGCAGCACCGAGCCGAGAGCCGCGATAACGGCGGTCAGCCTGCCCGAGAAATGTCCGCCTGCGCGGTGGTCGTTATAGCCGCCCAGCTTGGTATATGCCGTATAGTCGGCATGCGAGGGTCTGAAAATGAGGGGGCTCTCGCCCGAGGGCTTCTTATTTTCAAATATGATGGTGAGGGGAGCGCCGTTTGTCGCGCCGCCCGTCATGCCCGAAATGATATGGGGGATATCCTCGGGTTTGGTCTCTGTGCTGTCGTCGCCATAGGCCTTGCGTTTGGCGATGGCGGCCTTCATGGCCTGCATATCGACCGGCATTCCGGCAGGAAGCCCGTCGCAGGTGATGCCGATGCATTCGCCCTGAGCCTCGCCGAAAACCGTTATTCTGATATTCCGTCCGAATGTGCTTGTCATATATTCATGCCCTCCTGAGCAGATCTTTTTTATGTATATATTTTATATTCAATCTAGTTAAAAGACAAGAGGATGTGTGAAGGTCATCCGCATCCAAGGCTCCTAAGTGCCCTTTAGGGTATTTGAAAGGAGTACCAAAGGCACTAGCTTCGCGTCGCTGTCAAGACTGAGGTTTGGCAAAATGGCTCCCCTGTGCAAGGGGAGCTGTCGTCTTTGACGACTGAGGGGTTGTAACGGAA
>JAFQVZ010000143.1 GCA_017407765.1 Clostridia bacterium
GCCAGGTGAAGATGAATCTTCACGCCAGCTATGCCATTTTCGACGAAGAAAACGGCGGCTGGGTCGACCGCGACAAGCTGGAACCCAAGCACTTTAAAAAATGGGTGGATTTCTGCAAAGAGCGCGGCCTGGGCTGCGACTTTAACCCCACCTTCTTCTCCCATCCCAAGTGCGACCCCCTTACCCTCTCCAGCCCCAACGAAGAGACAAGGCGATTCTGGGTAGAGCACGGCAAGGCCTGCGTACGCATCTCCCAGTATCTTGCAGAGGAGCTGGGCCAGCCCTGCGTAATGAATATCTGGGCAGGCGACGGCTTCAAGGACATCCCTGCCGACCGCATCGGACCCCGCATGAGATACAAGCAGTCCTTCGACGAGATGCTGTCCGAGCCCTTCGATCCCACCATGGTCTATCCCTGCGCCGAAAGCAAGGTCTTTGGCATCGGTGTCGAGAGCTACACCGTCGGCTCGGCCGAATGGTGCCTTAAATATGCCGCTTCCCGTCCCGACTGCATCAGCCTTATGGACAACGGCCACTATCACCCCACCGAGGTGGTAAGCGACAAGATCTCGGCTCTTATGACCTACGACAAGAAGATGGCCCTTCATGTCACCCGCGGCGTAAGGTGGGACTCGGACCACGTCGTGCTTTTCGACGACGAGACCCGCGAGATCTGCAAGGAGGTCGTCAGATGCGGCCTCGACCGCGTATTTATCGCCCTCGACTATTTCGATGCCTCCATCAACCGTGTTTCGGCATGGGTCACCGGCTTCCGCAACCTTCAGAAGGCCCTTCTTTTCGCCCTGCTGGAGCCTCATGCCGAGCTGACAAAGCTTCAGAACGAGAATAACTGGACCAAGCTCATGGTCATGCAGGAAGAGCTCAAGACCATGCCCTTCGGAGATATCTGGGATGAATATTGCCGCCGCTGCGGCAAGCCTCAGGACGGCCAGTGGTTCGGAGAGATCGAAAAATACGAAACAGAAGTTCAGGCAAAGAGAGGCTAATTATGAAAGATATTCTCACAGCTCCCTTTGTGGAGGAAATGAAGCGCACCACCGCCAATATGTACCGTCTCGGCTGGGACGAGCGCAACGGCGGCAACATCAGCATGCTGCTGGACACCGAAGAGGTGGCACAGTATCTCGATGTTGATGCTGTCATCCGCACCATCCCCCTCGGCTTTGATGCCTATCCCCTTGCCGACAGGATCTTTATCGTCACCGGCACGGGCAAATATTTCAAGAATGTCGAGTTTGACCCCGAGAACAACCTGGGCATCGTCCGCATCTCTTCAAACGGCCTTGATGCCCACCTGCTTTGGGGCTTCTCGGACGGCGGCAGGTTCACCTCCGAGTTCCCTGCCCACCTTATGAGCCACATCGCGCGCCTCGACGTCGACCCCGAGAACCGCGTCATTATGCACTGCCATCCCACCCATACCCTTGCCATGAACTATGTTCACGAGCTGGATGAACGCAAGTTTACCCACACCCTGTGGGAAATGTGCACCGAGTGCATCGTCGTCTTCCCCGACGGCATAGGCGTTCTGCCCTGGATGCTGTGCGGCACCAATTCGATCGGCGAGTCCACCGCCTGCAAGATGCGCGAGTTCCGCCTTGTCGTGTGGGGAATGCACGGCATCTACGGCGCCGGCAGGAACATGGACGAAGCCTTCGTACTTATCGAGACCGTCGAAAAGGCGGCTCAGATCTATATGCTGACGGCTCATCTTCCCCGCATCAACACCATTAAAGACAACGAGCTGGCCGAGCTGGCCGAGTTCTTCGGCGTAAACTACCGCAAGGATTTTCTTGACCTTTAAATAACAGAAAAGCCGCCCAAAGGGGCGGCTTTTTATATGCCGTCAGATTTCTCTTGAATCCGACATCGGGGATGACTATAATAAAGTCAGACATATATGCGGGGTTCGTACATCGGTAGTACAGCGGCTTCCCAAGCCGCTGAGGCGGGTTCGACTCCCGTACCCCGCTCCAGAAAAGAAAATCCATCCACAGATCGTGGATGGATTTTTGCTTTATATGTCTTTTTGAAATTACATGTGGTCGGGTGCTGTTACGCCGAGGGCCGAGAGGCTGTTGGCGATGACCTGTGCAACGCAGTTGACAAGGTGGATGCGTGCGTCACGCAGCTCGGCTGTGGCCGAATCCTTGATGCGGCAGGAAGCATAGAAGTGATGGAAGGCTGTTGCGCAGGAGGCTGCATAGCGGTTGATGCGCGAGGGGTCGCGTGCCTCTGCGGCAAGGCGGATCTCCTCGGGCAGCTTGGAAAGCTCGCGGATGAGCTCCAGCTCGGCAGGCTCGGTCAGCAGGCTGAGGTCTGCCTTCTCGGGCTTTGTGCCGATGCCGTCCTGCTCGAGAGCCTTAAGGATGCTCTTGCAGCGGGCGTGGGCATACTGGACATAGTATACGGGATTCTCGCTGTCCTGACGAACGGCCAGGTCGAGGTCGAAGTCGAGGGTTGTGTCGGATACGCGGGAGTTGAAGAAATAACGTGCCGAGTCGACGGGGATCTCGTCCAGCAGGTCGGAGAGGGAGATGGCCTTGCCGGTACGCTTGGACATACGGACTACCTCGCCGCCCGACATGAGGCGGACCAGCTGCATCAGAACGATCTCGAGGCGATGTGTGCCGTCGAGGCCCAGAGCATCAAGGGCGCCCTGCAGGCGGGCAACATGGCCGTGGTGGTCGGCGCCCCAGATGTTGATGGCGATGTCATAGCCGCGCTCGGCCAGCTTGTTGCGGTGGTAGGCGATGTCGGCTGCGAAATATGTATAGAAGCCGTTGCTGCGGCGCAGAACGTCGTCCTTGAGCTCCAGCTTTTCGATCTGCTCTTCGGTCTTGCCGGCGGCCAGCAGGTTCTTTCTCAGGATCTCGCTGGTCTTGAGCCAGAGGGCGCCTTCCTTCTCATAGAGGAAGCCCTTTTCGCCCAGCATGTTGACCGTTTCTTCTACATAGCCCTTGTGGAGCTCGCTCTCGAAGAACCAGTTGTCATAAACGATGCCGTAGCGCTTGAGGTCGGCCTGCATCTTGGGGATGTTGCGGCTGAGGCCGAACTGAGCCAGCGCGTTGAGGCGCTCGTCCTCGCAGGCATCCTTCAGGCTGTCGCCGTGCTCGGCGATATAGTCGCGGGCCAGGACCTTGATGTCCTCGCCGTGATAGCCGTCCTCGGGGAACTGGAATGCGTCCTCGCCGAAGATCTGCTGCATGAAGCGCGCTTCGATCGAGTGTGCGAACTTGTCGATCTGGTTGCCGGCGTCGTTTACATAGAACTCGCGGCTTACCTTATGGCCTGCGCGGGAGAGGACCTCGGCCAGTGTGTCGCCGAGAACGCCGCCGCGGGCGTTGCCCATGTGCATGGGGCCTGTGGGGTTGGCCGATACGAACTCGACCATGATCTTCTTGGGCTCGTCAAGGGTTGTGCGGCCATAGTTCTCGCCTTCCTCGGCAATATTCTCGAGGACCTGCTCAAACCAGCCGTGGCCCAGGCGCAGGTTGATGAAGCCGGGGGCAGCGAACTCGATGGAGGAGAACATTGTGCCCTCGAGGTCTGCGTTCTCGCAGATAGCCTGAGCTGTCTTGATGGGAGCTACGCGGAGCACGCGTGCGCTCTGCATTGCGAAGGAGGAAGCATAGTCGCCGTTTTTGGGATCCTTGGGGGTCTCGATAACGGGAGCGCTTACCTCAGCCTCGGGCAGGAGGCCCTTCTGGCAGGCAGCCTTATAGCCGCCAATGATGATGTCGGAGGCCTGTTTCATGGCCTGCTGGATAGCGTTCATATATTTGTATTTCCTTTCGGTAAATTGTTTTTTTTAATAGAGTGGCGCTGCCAGGCAAGAGGGCATTAAGCCTGCCTCTATCCCTATGTGAGATTCCTCGACTACGCTCGGAATGACATTTTAATAAGCGGTGAACTATAATGTCATCCTGAGCAAGCGCAAAGCGCGCTGTCGAAGGATCTCACGCCGTTCTTCCCATATTTACTTCTCATCCAAATCGGGGCCTTTACATTCGACCTCGATGGAGAGAGTGTTGGTGCTGAGCCATGCGTGCTGGACCTCGATGTCATATTCCACAACGAGCTTTCCGCCGTTGTCGTTAAAGCTGCTCTCGATGTTCTTCGTCGCCATGGTGATGGTGAGGCTGCCGAACTGAGTGTTATAGAGCGACATGTGCCGCTGACCCTTCTCGAAGGTCATCATCGAGGGATGCTTGCCGCTGCGGTTTACCGTCACCATGTCGGGCCTTACCGATACAAAAGTGGTGGTGTCGGCAAAGCCGGTCAGCTCGCTTTCTTCATACCTGATATGATAGCCGTTCCCCTTGCGGTAGAAACGGCCTTCGGTCACCAGCGTGACTTCCTCGCTGTCGGGGTCGTCGGTCCGCTGAAGGCCTTTTATGGAAATAAGTGCGTCTTTTTTCATTTTAACAGATTGTGCCTTTCAAATCATTGGTCAAATTGCCTATCGATATTGTATCACATACCTAATAAAAAGTAAAATCCATATAGAAACCGTAAATTGTCAAAAAAAATCTTTTTGTTTTGTGAAAAATGTGATACTATAGTGGATGGACACAGGGTATGATGAAAAACCCTGCGTTTTCCATAGCAAAAAAATATTTATATAGTAAAAGATTTCATCAGAAGGAGAGAACTCATGAAAATCAATTTTACAGAGACAGTCCTGCGTGACGGCAATCAGTCCCTGATAGCTACCCGTATGCCTATCAAGGATTTCGGGCCTATCCTGGACACTATCGACCAGGCCGGTTACTATTCGGTCGAGTGCTGGGGCGGCGCTACATTTGACTCCTGCCTCCGTTACCTGAACGAAGATCCCTGGGAGAGACTTCGCACAATCCGCAAGCACCTCAAGAACACAAAGACACAGATGCTGCTCCGTGGCCAGAACATCCTCGGCTATAAGCACTATCCCGACGACGTTGTCCGCGCCTTCGTCCGCAAGAGCGTAGAGAACGGCATCGACATCATCCGTATCTTCGACGCCCTCAACGACCTCCGCAACATCGAAGTTGCCGTTGACGAGGCTATCAAGGCAGGCGCACACGTTCAGGGCGCTCTCTGCTATACAACATCCCCCATTCACAACATCGACATGTTCGTTCAGCTGAGCCGCGACCTCGAGAAGATGGGCGTTCACTCCATCTGCATCAAGGACATGGCCGGCATCATGACTCCCAAGAACGCTTACGACCTGACAAAGGCCATCAAGGCTGCCGTCAAGATCCCCGTAGTCGTTCACACACACTCGACAACAGGCCTCGGCGCTATGACACTGCTCAAGGCTGTTGAAGCAGGCGCCGACACAATCGACTGCGCTATTTCCTGCTTCTCGGGCGGCACATCTCAGCCTCCCACGGAGTCTCTCCACTACACACTCAAGGAAATGGGCTATGAGACAGGCCTCGACGAGAAGAAGCTGAAGGAGATCAACGACTACTTCAAGCCCATCCAGGCAAAGGCTCTCGAGACAAAGCTCCTCAACCCCATCGTTATGAACACAGAGACAGACGCTCTGGTATATCAGGTTCCCGGCGGCATGCTCTCCAACCTCGTTGCTCAGCTCAAGGCTCAGAACGCTCTTGACCGTCTGCCCGAGGTTCTGGCAGAGGTTCCCCGTGTTCGTGAAGACCTCGGCTTCCCTCCCCTGGTAACACCTTCCTCCCAGATGGTAGGCGTTCAGGCTGCCACCAACGTTCTGGTCGGCGAGCGTTATAAGAACGTCTCCAAGGAGATCAAGGCTTACCTCCACGGCGAATACGGCCAGGCTCCCGGCAAGGTAAATGAAGAGCTGCGCAAGCAGGTCCTCGGCGACGAGCAGCCTGTAACATGCCGCTTTGCTGATCTGCTCCAGCCCGGCCTCGAGGCTGCAAAGGCTGAGATCGGCGACCTCGCCAAGTGCGATGAGGACGTCCTCTCCTACGTTGCATTCCCCCAGATCGCTGAAAAGTTCCTCCAGAACAGAGCTGAGAAGGAAAAGAACACAGTTAAGTATACCATTGTCAAGGCATAAGGAGGCACACAATGGGAATCACTGAGACATTAGGCTATTCGATCCTCGGCATCGCGATCGTCTTCCTCATGCTCATCATCCTCATGGGCATCATCGTTTCCATGGGCAAGATGATGGCAAAGAAGTCGGCTCCCGCAGCCAAGGCAGAGGCTCCCGCAGCTCCTGCTCCCCAGGCTCCCGCGGCGCCCAAGGAAAAGGCTCCCGGCACAGCCGGCAGCATCGACCTCCATTCGGTCGAACCCAGAACAGCAGCCATGATCATGGCTATCGTAGCCGACGAGATGGGCAAGCCCCTCAACGAGCTGCGCTTCATCAGCATCAAAGAAATCTAATCGAGGTATTTAGCTATGAAATATAAAGTTACTCTCAACGGCACTACATACGAAGTAGAAGTCGAGCATGGCCAGGCTATGCTGATCGACGAGTATGAGGCAGTAGCTCCCGCAGCTCCCGCCGCCGCTGCTGCTCCCGTAGCTGCAGCTCCCGCAGCAGCTCCTGCTCCCCAGGCTGCTCCCGCTCCCGCCGCTGCCGCTGTTACAGCCGCAGGCGAAGTTATCAAGTCCCCCATGCCCGGCGTTATCGTAAACGTCAAGGTTTCTCAGGGCCAGGCTGTCAAGAAGGGCGAGATCCTCTGCATCCTCGAAGCCATGAAGATGGAAAACGAGATCGTTGCTCCCAAGGACGGCACAGTTGCTCAGGTAGTCACAGCCAAGGGTGCACAGGTCGACACAGGCGCTGCTCTGATCGTCCTCGCTTGATCCGGAGGGCTATATAATGAGTGTTATTGCTGAAACCATGTCCAGCATCTGGGCAAACTCGGGCTTTTCCGGTCTGATCGCTGACCCCCGTCAGCTCATCATGATCATCGCAGCCTGCGCTCTGCTCTATCTGGGTATTGTAAAGAAATATGAGCCTCTGCTCATGGTAGGCATCGCCTTCGGTATGCTGCTTACCAACCTTCCCGGCGGCAACATGTACCATCCCGAGCTGTGGGACGGCATCATGAACCACACCAAGAGCTATGGCGACGTCCTCATGGAGGGCGGCCTGCTCGACATCCTCTACATCGGCGTTAAGGCCGGTATCTATCCCTCGCTGATCTTCATGGGCGTAGGCGCAATGACCGACTTCGGTCCCCTCATCGCCAACCCCAAGAGCCTGCTTCTGGGCGCTGCCGCTCAGCTGGGTATCTACTGCGCATTCATCCTTGCTATCCTGCTCGGCTTCACAGGTCCTCAGGCTGCTTCCATCGGTATCATCGGCGGTGCCGACGGCCCCACAGCCATTCTGCTGACCTCCAAGCTGGCTCCCGAGCTTCTGGGCGCCATCGCCATCGCGGCTTACTCCTACATGGCGCTGATCCCCATGATCCAGCCCCCTCTGATGCGTCTTGTCACAACTCAGAAAGAGCGCGAGACAAAGATGGATCAGCTGCGCACAGTCTCCAAGACCGAGCGCATCGTATTCCCCATCATCGTTGCCATCTTCGTCATCCTGCTCCTGCCCGACACAGCTCCCCTCATCGGCTGCCTGATGCTGGGTAACCTGTTCAAGGAGTGCGGCGTGACCGAGCGTCTTTCCGACACAGCTCAGAACGCCCTGATGAACATCGTAACCATCTTCCTGGGCGTCAGCGTCGGCGCTACAACAGTAGCCGAGCGCTTCCTGACATGGTCGACGATCAAGATCGTCGTCCTCGGCCTCATCGCCTTCTCCTTCTCGACTCTGGGCGGCCTGCTCCTCGGCAAGCTTATGTATAAGCTGACCGGCGGCAAGGTAAACCCCCTCATCGGTTCGGCAGGCGTATCGGCTGTTCCCATGGCTGCACGTGTATCGCAGATGGAAGGCCAGAAGGCCAACCCCTCGAACTTCCTGCTCATGCACGCAATGGGCCCCAACGTCGCAGGTGTTATCGGTTCGGCTGTTGCCGCCGGCTTCCTGCTGACAATCTTCGGTTAATAACTGAATCACTCAAAAGACCTCACCACCCGGTGAGGTCTTTTTTTGCGGTCAGCCGCATCCAAGGCTCCTTTGGGAAAGGAGCTGTCAGCGCAGCTGACTGAGGTTTGGTGTA
>JAFQVZ010000144.1 GCA_017407765.1 Clostridia bacterium
CTTGCGCGTTCCTGCGGTATTGACCTCAAGAGCAATATTTTTCTCCACACATTTTTCAAGTATGGGCACAATAAGGCTCTTATATCCGGAAAGATCGGGTTTAGCTTTGAAAGCGCCGTCCATCACCCTTATAGGATAGTCTAAGTGAGCAAGAATATCAAAATCACAGCTGTCGACCATCAGATTCATCTCGTGAAAATACTCTTCGAATACGCTGTCGCAATCGGCCTGATCCCGATACTTCATATCATATATCGAAGACGGCGTTCTTCTAAGGTCGTGAATAGATCCAATAACAACATCATAATCGTCAGCAGCCATGACCTTTCCATACTCATCCATATCATAATGAGGCTGCCCGAGCTCAATACCCTTCAGTATCTTAAGCCTTCCTCCGAAAAGCCCCTTCATACGTTCTACCGACTCGAGCCTTTCTTTCCTGAATCTATTATAATAGTTGTATTTACGGTCAGTAAAAAAATCATAATGTTCAGTTATTGCCAGCACAGCCACGCCCTCTTTAACTGCATCGCTGCAAAGGTCAAACGGCAGGACCCGACCATCGAAAGAAAAAACGGTATGGGTATGCATATCACAGGCAGGTATTATCATTCTTACCTCCGCAAAACATTAATATATAAATAATTACGTTCTCCCTCGGGCATAATATGGCTATCCTACTAATATAAAGGGAGATTTATTTATGATGATCACTAAACTCGCATTGATACTCACTATCGTTGGCGCCATCAACTGGGGCAGCATCGGCCTCTTCACCTTTGACATCGTGGGATGGCTGTTCGGAGGTCAGCAGGCCTTGCTGAGCAGAATAGTTTTTACCCTTGTCGGCGCTGCCGGCCTGTGGTGTATCTCTCTGCTTTTTGACGACAGTCATTCCGCATGACCTTGAACAAGCCATCGCTCTGTGATAAAATATCTGCTGACCGTCAGAGGCAAGTGAGAAATCTATAACTATTCAAAGCAGGCCATGTGTCTGCTTTACATATTAATCAATAAGTTCCTTTGAGCTGCTCCTCAGGCAGAGTATCATCCTGATCAATATAGTCCTGAACATTATGTATCGTATACTCATCCTTGCTGTTGCGGATAACAACACGCTCGATGCCGGCATTTATTATCATTCGTCGGCACATATTGCAGGGGCTTGCATCGGGAACCAGCTCGCCGGTTTTGGAATTGCACATAGCGAGATAAAGAGTTGCGCCGATCATTTCATTTCTGGGAGCTGCAATGATCGCGTTCTGCTCTGCATGAACACTGCGGCAGAGCTCATAGCGCTGACCTCTGGGAATACCCAGCTTTTCACGGCGGCATTCGCCCAGATCACAGCAGTTGGCGCGGCCGCGGGGAGCTCCGTTATAGCCGGTGGAAATGATCTCGTCGTTCTTTACGATTACTGCGCCTACATTGTTTCTCAGACATGTGGCACGCTCGAGTATCGTCTGAGCGATATCGAGATAATAATTATGCTTGTCTCTTCTCGTCATAATGTTTCCTTTCTATATACATATATTATAATGTAATTACTACAGTATCATTTCAAGCCTGCCATCGTGCATTACGGCACGGCTTTTTGCCAGAGAAGCTATTCTGCTGTTGTGAGTTATCAGCAGTATGGAAACGCCCTCTTCATTAAGCTGCGTCAGGATGTCCATGACCTCAGATGCCGCACGCCTGTCGAGGCTGCCGGTAGGTTCGTCGGCCAATATCAGCGGCGTTCTGCATGCTATCACCCTGGCAACAGCCACTCTCTGCTGCTGCCCGCCCGAAAGTCTTCCGGGGCGATGATTGATTCTGTCGGCAAGCCCTACAGCTCCAAGCGCCTTTACGGCAGCTTCCCGCCTTTCACATATATCCATTTTCCGCAGCGCAAGAGGCAGCATGACATTCTCCAGCGCCGACATGGACGGGATCAGGTTGAATCCCTGAAAAATAAACCCAAGCGATCTGTTCCTCAGCTCACTGACTTTGTTTTCCGAAAGAGCAGATACATCTCTGCCATCCAGCAGAAACCTTCCGCCGTCCTGATGTGTAAGACAACCGACAATATTCATAAGAGTGGTTTTTCCGCTCCCCGAGCTGCCTGTCACCGAAAGGAATCCTCCCTTCTCAAGGTGAAAAGACACGCCCTTAAGGGCTTCCACCGGTCGTTTCTCATCCATGTAGGTTTTAGTAATATTTTCAAATAGGACCAACCGAGCCTCTCCTTTGTTTCAATTATACCTTCTATCAGTCTTTATTTCAATTTCAAATCTATATACAACGAGGTAAAAAATGACAGAGTTACTTATCCGTACGTTTATAAAAGACAGTCATCTCACCGGAGATCCCCACGTCAGGCAAAAATACGGCCTTCTGGGAAGCGCTGTAGGAATTGCCATGAATCTTCTTCTTTTTGCAGCCAAGTTCTTTGCGGGACTTCTCAGCGGCTCTATCGCCATTATGGCCGATGCCTTCAACAACCTTTCCGACGCCGGTTCGTCGGTGGTCACCCTCATCGGCTTCAAAATGGCCACGCAGAAGCCCGACAAGGATCATCCCTTCGGACACGGAAGGATAGAATATCTCTCGGGGCTCTTTGTTTCAATGGCCATCCTGCTTATGGGCTTCGAACTGGGCAAAAGCTCTATAGAGCAGATCCTGTCACCGTCGCCCGTCGATTTCAGCATGATATCATGCGCGATCCTCGCCTTCTCCGTCATTGCAAAAATGTTTCTGTATTTCTTCAACAGAAAACTCGGCGATCTTATTAATTCGGTGTCGATGAAAGCATACGCATCCGACAGTATGGGAGATGCCATAGCAACTTCGGCTGTTCTTGCAGGTTCGATAGTTTCCCGTTTTTCCGGCGCAAATATAGACGGATTTCTGGGCACAGCCGTCGCTGTCCTCATTCTCCGCGCAGGCTGGAACGCCGCCAAAGACACCATAACCCCTCTGCTCGGCACCTCTCCCGACCCGGACTTCGTGCATAACGTTGCCTCCACCGTCCTCGAGCACCACGAAGTCATTGGCATCCACGACCTTATCGTCCACGACTACGGCCCCGGCAGACTTATGATCTCCCTTCACGCCGAGGTCGACTGCACTGTCGATATCCTGACCATCCACGATGCCATTGATAATATCGAGCGCGAGCTCGCCGACAAATATGGCTGCCAGGCAGTTATACATATGGATCCCATAGACTGCGACGATGCCAAGACAGCCGAAATGAAATATAAGGTCGCGCAGCTCGCAGCCGCCATCGACCCCGGCATCACCATCCATGACTTCCGAATCGTCTCGGGCCCTTCGCATACAAACCTGATCTTTGATATAGTATTGCCCCTTGAATCACGTCTTACTCCCAAAGAAGCAAAAGCTTCTATAGAAAGAGCCGTCACCGTCCTCGACGGCCCCTGCTATGCCGTAGTCACCGTTGACAGGCCTTATATGTAACGTAAAACTACACAAAAAGCTGCCTTTTTCTTAAAAAAGGCAGCTTTTTATTATGCTATTGCTTTATCGAATTATCTGCCAAAGTTTCATTTTCTTTAAAATTCTTGACTATGCGGCTTTTTTAGCTTAAAAAATGTTGCAGTTTATAACTTGTTCACAATTCGTTTGTATTTTTGTAACAAAATGCACAACTTCCTCTTGTTGATTTTAGTTTTTTTGGTTATAATCTATACAACAAAATAAATAAAAGACAAAACTATATCATATATAAAGGATGTGGTCGATATGAAAGGTGCACACTTCTAATCGCGGTCTTCATTAAGTAATTGAGGCCGCGCAATCCCACGGCCTGTTAATCAGGCTCCCCGTTACAAGCTATGTTATACGAGAGGAGTACAACATGAAAGAATTCTTCAAAGACTGGAAGATCCACGTACTATGTGGCATTATGGTTCTCGCTGCTGAGTTGATCGGCAAACACACCTTCACCTTTGGTCCCATTTCATTTACGCTGTATCCCATGCTTTTCGCAATTATGATCGGCGTAGTTATCGGTATCTTCAAGGTAGTTCCCCGTGACATGATGGAAACTTCGGCTTCTTACATCACAATCGCGGTTCTCTTGCTCGGTGCCCGTTCGGCATCGACAATCGGCCCCAACCTCGGCCTCATTTTCTCGTCCGGTATTGCTCTGGTTCTCCAGAAGCTCGGTCATATCGGCACAGCGCTCCTGTCTATCCCCGTTGGCGTCCTTATCTTCGGCATGGGCCGTTCGGTTGTCGGCGCAGGCTTCTCCATCTCCCGTGAGGGCTCGCTGATCATCGTCGGTGACCAGTATGGTCTCGCATCTGAGGAAGGTCTCGGCGTCATGGGCGGTTATATCACAGGTACACTGATCGGTACTATCGTCTGCGGTATCAACTCTTCCATCTGGGTAAACACAGGTCTGTTCCACCCCTATGCTCTGGCTATGGCTTCCGGCTGCGGCTCGGCATCCATGTTCAGTGCCAATATCGCACCTATTATGGAGGCATATCCTGCAATGGCTGAAGAACTTTATGCTCTCGGTTATTCTGCAAATACATTCGGCGGTATGGTTAATATCTATTACTGCCTGCTCCTTGCTCTGCCCCTTTCCAACTGGCTCTACAAAGTTCTGTGGAAAGTTCGCGGCGGCAAGAAAAAGGACCTCCAGCAGGCTGCCAAATAGTTGTTTAATCTGATTTTCGGATAAACTCTGTTTAAAATTGCTTGCTTAACTATATTAGGAGGAAAAAACAATGAAAACAAATTGGTATGAAAATATTTGGGCAGTGCGTCTGAAGGTCCTTATTATCTCGGCTTTCTTCGCATCATTCAGTAACTGGATCTTTACAACAAAATCCGGTGCTCCTGTCACACCCATCGAGATCGCTCCCGCTCTGGTCGTTATGATCTTCCTTATCTGCCTCGCTATGTTCGTACAGCAGTGCTTCGAGAAGATCCCCAAGTGGCCTAAGCTCCCCACAGCTCTTTATCTGACAATTATCAACACATTCATCGGCTGCGACCTTTCTCCCATTCAGGGCTGGATC
>JAFQVZ010000145.1 GCA_017407765.1 Clostridia bacterium
CAGAAATTCCCCAGTGTTTTTATGACTTTATTATATGTAATCAATAGCCCAAACCATATTTTACGTTTGACAAAGCCAAAAAATGATGATACTCTGATAAAAAAATCATGCGCGGATATGGGAGGATAAAGCATGGATCCGATCTATTATACTGTCAATACGATAAACGGCGATTATGCCTATATGACATCGGACGAGGGCATCGAAAATCAGGTGGCAATGTTTCTGTTGCCCGAAGGCGTGGACGTTGGCAGCCGCCTGCTGTTTGAAAACTTCGAGTGGACGCTGCTGTAAAAGACCGATCACAGACAAAATGGAGCCGCGGTGATTTGCCGCAGCTCTTTCTTTTTCGACCTCTTTCGGATTTGACAAAACCAAGAAATAATGGTACTCTAATTAGGCAGTTCATACGCGGGTATGGTGAAATTGGCAGACACGCAGGATTTAGGTTCCTGTGCGCAAGCGTGTGGGTTCAAGTCCCACTACCCGTACCACACTCAAAATGCGCTCTCGGTCTCGAGAGCGCTGTTTTTATGTTTTTCTATCATTTTGCACGCTATTCACTTTATCGAACTAAATAAAGTTTTCTCTATGATATTCTACAGATTATCGGATATTCTGATGGTTTTCCCGCAGTTTTTTGCCCGTTTCGTTTGCGCTTCCGATGCTTCTCCTGTATAATTAAATCGTTTGAGCATTAACAAATAATCTTAAAAACGAGGAGACACAATAATGAAGAAACTTAACGACAACAATAAGTTTGCTCTCAGCATGCTCTTCGCCATGATTGCCGGTATCGCAGCCGGACTTGTATTTATGGCTGTCAGAGAGAGTATGGGCAGCGACAGCGCCGCATGGGCGACCATCAACAACATCCTGTTCCAGGACATCACCGCAGCCGGCGCAGAAAGCGCCATCGGTCTCTTTTACATCGGCGGCCAGCTCTTTATCCGCGCACTCCAGCTCATTATCGTCCCCATGGTTTTCACTTCGGTCGTAATGGCCATCAGCGAGATCCGTGAAGCCTCCACACTCGGCCGTATCTCGGCAAAGACCATCGGCTGGTTCATGACCACCACAACCATCGCTCTTACCCTTTCAGGTGCAATCAGCCTCTTCTGCTTCAGCCTGGGCATTTTCAATATCCACATCGAAGGTGTTCAGGGCGCTGCCGGTTCGACAGGCGCCAACCCCCTCAAGGTCATTCTCGACATCGTCCCCTCCAATATCGGCGCTACATTCAGCGTTAACAATGCTGTTCTCGGCATTGTCTTCATGTCGGTAGTCGTAGGCCTTTCCCTTAACAAGATAGGCAACGGCAAGGACAGCATCATCTACCGTCTGTGCGAAGAGGTCAGCCAGGTCGTCGTTCTCTTCCTCAGCTTTGTAGTAAAGAAGTTCGGCCCCGCAGCCATCTTCATGCTGCTCTGCAGAACCTTTGCCACATACGGCATCGACTATCTCAAGCCCGCAATGAACTATGTCCTGCTCTGCACAGGTCTGCTGCTCACATATCTGTTTGTCGGCTATCCCCTCTATGCTTCGCTGGTATGCAAGCTGAACCCCATCACCTTCATCAAAAAGGTCTTCAAGGTGATCGTATTCGGCTTCTCCACATCCTCCAGCGCAGCTACCCTGCCCCTTAACCTCGAGACCACAACCACCGAGCTGGGCGTAGATCATCAGATCGCATCCTTTGTTCTGCCCCTCGGCATGACGATCAACATGGACGGCACAGCTATCATGCAGGTCGTTGCCACCCTGTTCATCGCAGGCTGCGGCGGCTATGATGTTTCGGCTTTCCAGCTGGTAATTATCATGGTCCTTGCTCTCATCGCCAGCATCGGCACCCCTGCTGCCCCCGGCGCAGGTGCCGTTATCCTCTTCACCATCCTCTCAGGCGTCGGCTTTACAGGCGATCAGGCTCTGGTTGCATATGCACTTATCCTCGCTATCAACCGTCCCATCGAGATGCTGGTAACCTCCCTCAACGTAACGGGCGACTCGCTTACTTCGATCGTCGTTGCCAAGAGCGAAGGCAAGCTGGATACATCTGTCTATAACAGATAAACCTATCACTTGGCCCCTCTGCCATCCGGCAGAGGGGATTTTTCATTATACCTGCAAAAGCAACACTCTGACGAAACTTGTTTCATGGAACAATACCGTTTTGCGAAACTTTTTCTTGACTTTTACTTATATAAGTTCTATTATATTACCAAACCGTTGAGGAAGAGTGAGTAAGCTCGTGTGATCTTTCTTCAGAGAGCCGCGGAGGGTGTGATCGCGGCGAAGGAGCAGGGCCCAATGGACTTCCGAGGGCGAGAGGAAAGGCATGATCGCCAAGTATGCAAGCCGGAGCAGGCTCTCCGTTACAAAATGCCGGCGTATGATGGTACGCGCTAAGTGGGCGCAATAAAGCGCCAAGCCGGGTGGCACCGCAGGTATATGCTATTTCTACCTGTCCCAGCAGAAAATGCATGGGGCAGGTTTTTTTCTGTCCCAAAACAGAAAAAGGAGAACGCAATTATGTCTGAACACGCTATTCCCTATAAGATCTATCTCTCCGAAGACGAGATGCCCAAGGCATGGTATAACCTCAAGGCCGATATGATAAACAAGCCGGCCCCCCTTCTTTACCCCGAGACCCAGCAGCCCGTGACCCTCGAGCAGCTTTCGCAGATCTTCTGCCGCGAGCTGGCTCAGCAGGAGCTCAACGACACCGATGCCTATATCCCCATCCCTCAGGAGATCGCCGATTTCTATAAAATGTATCGCCCCGCCCCCCTTGTAAGGGCCTATTGCCTCGAAAAGAAGCTCCAGACCCCCGCAAAGATATATTATAAGTTCGAGGGCAACAACACCTCGGGCAGCCATAAGCTCAATTCGGCCATCGCTCAGGCCTATTATGCCAAGCAGCAGGGCCTTAAGGGCGTCACCACCGAGACCGGCGCCGGACAGTGGGGCACGGCCCTTTCGATGGCCTGCTCTTACTTCGACCTCGACTGTAAGGTGTATATGGTCAAGGTATCCTACGAGCAGAAGCCCTTCCGCCGCGAAGTCATGCGCACCTACGGCGCATCGGTCACCCCCTCGCCCTCGATGGACACCGAGGTGGGCCGCATGATCCTCGCCGAGCATCCCGGCACCGGCGGAAGCCTTGGCTGCGCCATCTCGGAGGCTGTTGAGAAGGCCACCACTACCGAGGGCTACCGCTATGTTCTCGGCAGCGTGCTCAATCAGGTGCTGCTGCATCAGTCGGTGATCGGCCTCGAGACCAAGGCAGCCATGGACAAATACGGCATCAAGCCCGATATCATCATCGGCTGTGCCGGCGGCGGCTCGAACCTTGGCGGACTCATCGCTCCCTTCATGGGCGAGAAGCTGCGCGGCGAACAGGACTATCGCTTTATCGCCGTCGAGCCTGCCTCCTGCCCCACCCTGACAAGAGGCGTTTATGCCTATGACTATTGCGACACCGGCAGAGTTTGCCCCCTTTCAAAGATGTATACCCTGGGCAGCGGCTTCATGCCTGCCGCAAACCATGCAGGCGGCCTGAGATATCATGGCATGAACTCGGTGCTTTCGCAGCTTTATGCCGACGGCCTTATGGAGGCCCGTTCGGTGGTGCAGACCGAGGTGTTCGAGGCGGCCGAGCAGTTTGCCCGTGTTGAGGGCATCCTTCCGGCGCCCGAAAGCTCGCATGCCATCAAGGTGGCCATCGACGAGGCTATGAAATGCAAGGAGACCGGCAAGGAAAAGACCATTCTGTTCGGCCTGACCGGCACAGGTTATTTTGATCTTTACGCCTATGAGAAGTTCCACGACGGCAAGATGACCGACTATATCCCTTCGGATGAAGAGATCGCAAAGTCGGTTTCTACCCTTCCCGAAATCAGATAAAAACCAATGATCCTAAGCTCTCTGCGGAAATGCAGAGAGCTTTTTTATGTCCGGCTTAAATAATAGACCACAAAACCGGCCAAAATAACATTCAGAAAATCATCCGGAGGTTCTATATGCCATCATACCTAAAAGGCTTTATCCCGTATGGCCTCGCCGCCTTTCTCATAGGCATCGTCGGCGGCTTTTCCACCGTCCTCGGCCCCGCTTTCGTAAGCGACCTCGGGCTGGCCTATAACAATACCACATGGACTGCCCTCGCCACTGCCATGTCCACCGCTGCCTGCGCCCCCATCCTCGGCAAGCTGGGAGATGTTTTCGGCAGGCGCATGACCCTGCTGGCAGGCATTGTTATATACACCATAGGCAATGCCATGAATGCCGTGGCCGGCAGCCTTGTATTCATGCTGGCCGCCCGGTTCGTCGTGGGCATCGGCTCGGCCGCCATATCCCCTGTAATACTGGCCTATATCGTCGCTGAGTTCCCAAAGGAGAAGATGTCGGGCGGGTTTTCCCTCTATATGCTGATCTCCAGCAGCGCCGTCGTCTTCGGCCCTGCTTTGGGCGGGTTGATAACCGAAAACTATGGCTGGCGCACCATGATGTGGCTGTGTGCCGCCATCTCGGCCCTCGTCTTCGTCCTGTGCTTCGCGCTGGGCAAGGAGAAATATACCTCAAAGCCCATGCCCAAGGATTTCGACTATACCGGCGCGGCCCTTGTGGTGGTTTTCTTCAGCCTCGCTTTGCTGGTGCCCTCCTTCGGGCAAAACTTCGGCCTTGGGTCGGTCTCTTTCCTCGCCGTGCTCGCGGCAGCCGCTGTGTCATTGGCCGCGCTGATATTTGCCGAAAAACAGGCCTTATCCCCCATCCTCCCCGGCAGCGTAATGAAACAAAAGAGCTTTGTGCTGCCTATCGTCATTCTTTTTCTCACTCAGGGGCTTATGCAGGCCAATATGACAAACATCCTTGTCTTTGCCCGCTATGCAAGGCCCGACGACACCGTTTTGTCGGCCTACGCCGTGTCGATACTCTATCTGGGCATGACCATAGGCTCCGGCCTGCTGGGACCTATGGCCGACCGAAGCTCTGCCAAACGCATTCTGACCCTTGCTCTTGCCCTCTGCGGCCTGGGCTGCGGCGCTCTGCCGGCTGTGTCGGCATCGCCCTCCTTTCTGCTCATGGCCTTCTCGCTGGGTATGCTGGGGCTGGGCCTGGGCGGCAGCGGCACTATCCTTATGAAGACCGCCCTTTCGGGTGTTGATCCCGCAAGATCGGGCGCCGCCAGCGGCACCTATAACCTGTTCCGCGATCTCTCAGGCCCCTTTGGTGTTGCGGTGCTGGTGCCCTTCTTCACCAACCGGACATCATCCCTGATCCTCTCGGGCATCAGCGGCCCGTCGGCAGCATCATCAGCGCTGCGCGGCCTTGCCTTTATCGAGATCCTTTGTATACTGGGCGCCATTGCGTTGGTGCAGCTGCTTCCCGAAAAGAAAGGAGATAAATAATATGCGACTGAAAGACAAAATCGTTATCGTTACCGCCTCCACACGGGGCATCGGCCTTGCCTGCGTGAGGGCCTGCGCCGCCGAAGGGGCCACCGTTTATATGGCAGCGCGCAGCGAGGTGGCTGCCGAAGCCGAAGCGGCCCTCCTCAACGCCCGAGGCTATAGGGTCAGATGGGTGTATAACGATGCCACTGTCCCCGAAAGCTTCGAGAGCATGATCGACCATGTCGCCCGTGCCGAGGGGAAGATAGACGCCCTCATCAACAACTTCGGAGGCTCCGACCCTCGTAAAGACCGCGACCTTGAGCACACCGACCCCGATTTCTTCCTCAAGACCGTCGAGCTGAACCTCCGCAGCGTCTTTATGTCCAGCCATCATGCCGTAAAGTATATGAAGGAGCAGGGCGGCAGCATCGTCAACATCTCGTCCATCGGCGGCATCGTCCCCGACATCTCTCAGATAGCCTACGGCACGGCCAAAGCCGCCATCAACTATCTCACAAAGCTCACAGCCGTCCATGGGGCAAGGCACGGTATCAGGTGCAACGCCATCCTGCCGGGAATGACGGCCACCGAAGCCGTGGAAGACAAGCTCTCGGATGACTTCCGCAGGCTTTTCCTCCGGCACATCCCCATGGGGCGCATGGCCACTCCCAAGGAGATCGCCGATGCCGCAGTATATTTTGCCTCGGATGAATCGGCCTATACCACCGGACAGATCTTCTCGGTTTCGGGCGGCTTCGGCCTTGCCACGCCGATATACGGCGATGCCCGGGACAAAGACAGATGAAAGCAGCCTTCGGGCTGCTTTTTTATTCACAGTCTGTCGATACACTTGACATTCTCGATAATCGAGAATATAATTAAGACAGATACATTCTCGATATTCGAGAATAGGAGGTGAGGAAGTGCCCCGCGCAAAGTTCAAAACCCTGACCGAGCAGATGTTTTATGTTCTGCTGTGCCTTAAAAAAGAGTGTTACGGTCTTGATATCCTCGACCGTGTTCCGCAGATGACCGAAGGCCGAGTCAATGTAGGCTCGGGGACCCTTTATAACCTGCTGGAGCAGTTCCTCGAGTCGGAAATGATCGTCGAGACTAAGGTAGAGGGCCGCAGACGAAGCTACATACTGACTGATAAGGGAAAGGATATGCTCAGAAAAGAATACGAACGCATAAACGCCCAGGCAAATGACTACAAAAAGATCTTTGAAGAGGAGGATATGAGCAATGAAGGACACTAAGAGACAGTTTTTCCTGTTTAATTTTTACGACCGCACCGGCATCAAAACCCGGCTTGAAAACGAAGCCCGCAAAGGCTGGCTCCTTGAAAAAATGACCGGCTTCGGCTGGGTGTTCAGGCGCATCGAGCCTGCCGACATCCACTATACCGTCACATATTTCCCCGGCGCATCGGCTTTTGATCCCGGCCCTTCCGACAGAGAGCTGAGCTTCCGCGAGTTCTGCGAGCACAGCGGATGGAAGCTGGCGGCATCCAGCGCCCAGATGCAGATATATTATAACGAGTCGCCCCATCCCGTGCCCATCGAGACCGACCCCGAGCTGGAGCTTGAAACAATACACAGGGCAGCAAAAAAGGGCTATCTGCCCATGTTCTATCTTTTTGGCGGCCTTGCCATGATCCAGCTGGTCATGTTCTTCGTACGCCTTAGCTCCGACTTCATCGGTGTGCTGTCGAGGCCGTCAAACCTCGTGACCCTCCTGTCGTGGCTCACCATGATCGCCCTTATATCGGGCGAAGCTATAGGCTATCTGTCATGGCATAAAAAGGCCCGTGCCGCAGCCGAGGAGGGCAGCGAGCTCCCGCCCACAAAAGGCCGCACGGCATATCAGTATGTCCTGCTTGCCATTCTGTCGGCGGCCCTCATCGCCATGTTCATATCCCTCGGCAAACCCGGCTTTGCCATCGCGGGCGTCGTTACGGTGATATTCTGCATTGCGCTGGCCGCGCTTATGATCAAGTTATCCAATAAGCTCAAAAAGCTCAATTTTTCGGCCAAAGCCAACAGCCTTATCACCTTTGGCATTACCATAGCCATGACGCTTGTGCTGACCGCCGTGATATGCTTCGCCGTCTTTGCCAGCATCCCGAGCATCGCGCCGGGATACGATGCCGACTATACCTATGAATATCAGGGCGTCACCTTCGGTGTGCACAGCGACCCCATCCCCATGCGTATCGAGGATATAATGGACACCACACATGATAAGTGGTCGACCCAGGCCTACGGAGGCTCTACCTTCCTGATGAGCGAATATGAATATTCGCAGAGAGCCCTTATGGACGGGCAGGATCACCCTTCCCTTTCCTACACCGTTGTTGATATAAAGCTTGGCATGCTCTATAATAACTGTAAGAACGCGATGCTGGGCAAGCGCAGCGACTGGGGCGGATATGAATACCGCACCTGCGACCCCTCGCTCTGGGGCGCAAAGGAGGCCTATCGTCTGTGGAGCATGGACGAGGAAAGAGACACATGGCTGCTGTGCTATGACTCGGTCATCGTCGAGTTCAGCCCCCGCTGGGAGATCACAGCGGAGCAGATGGCAGTCGCCGGCGGCATTATGAGCTCGTTTGGCAGGTAGAAGGAGGATAATTATGAAGATACTTAACCTTGGATCACTCAACATAGATTTCGTTTATCAGATGGATGATTTTGTCCGCCCGGGCGAGACCAAGCTCTCGGAAGAGCTGAACCTTTTCTGCGGCGGCAAGGGTCTTAACCAGTCGATCGCCGCCTCCCGCGCCGGATGCGAGGTCTTTCACGGCGGACTTGTGGGTGTCGACGGCGGAATGCTGATCGAGAAGCTTCAGGAAAACGGCGTCAGCACCGACCTTATCATTCCCTCGCCCGGAAGGTGCGGCAACGCCATCATTCAGGTCAATTCCAAGGGCGAGAACTGCATCATCCTCTATGGCGGCACCAACCGTATGCTTGACAAGAGCGATGTCGACAGGATATTCGACGGTTTCGGCAGCGAGGGCGCCGTTCTGCTGCAGAACGAGGTCAACCTGCTGCCTTACATAATCGAGCAGGCCCACACACGCGGCCTGCCCATCTTCCTCAACGCGGCGCCTATGGACGAACGGGTGCTGGAGTGTCCCCTCGATAAGCTCGACTGGCTTATGATAAACGAGGTTGAAGGCCGTCAGATCGCGGGATGCGAAAACGACAGCGACATCATCCCCATTCTCAGAGAGCGCTATCCCGGCCTCAACATCCTGCTTACTCTGGGCAGCCGTGGCGCGGCCTGCCTTTACAACGGCGAGAGGCACTCGATCGAGGCCTGCCGCGTGCCGGTTACAGACACTACCGCCGCGGGCGACACCTTTAACGGTTATTTCATGGCCTGCCTTCTGGAGGGCAGGCACATTGCCGAGTGCCTGCAGATGGCGACTGTGGCGGCCTCTATCTGTGTAGGCCGCGAAGGAGCGGCCGACTCGGTGCCTCTGCGCAGCGAAGTCGAGGCTATTATCGCCTCCGGCGAGATATGCGTGCCTAACCCGGTTATGATGCTGTAAGGAGGGAGATTTTTGAACATTCATCCATATGAGTTTAAAATAATAGACATTCTTGTCGACGAAAACAAAAATATCGTTATTTTCCCTGAAAGCAAAGCAAATTATTTAGTTGAAGTTCCTTTAGGCACAGGCAGAGCAACCAAGATGGTGCCCACCCATCGTCCTGTACCCCACCCAATCGAAGTTACATATCCATTTACCATTGAAGATCTTGCTTCAAAAATCGAATATGGCTTTGATCAGTGGGAGAAGCACCGCTGTTACCCCAAATCAAAGCATTTTGAAACCGAATATTATGGCATAACCGGTTTTAACAATGCCATGAAGGGCAAAAGATACATTCACGTATCGTATGGTGATGACGGCGGCTTTCATTTGTCTTTATCGATTCCTTGCAAGGGTAGAACATATCGTTATCTAGGCATTGAAAAGGGTACAATTCTACCCGCGGACACACCTCTG
>JAFQVZ010000146.1 GCA_017407765.1 Clostridia bacterium
AGTCGGTCATCCCCTTTGTAATAGGCACAGGCTGCGCGATCCCCGGCGTCATGGCCTGCCGCACGATCCGCAACGAGCGTGAGCGCAGAGCTACAGCAATGCTGACTCCCTTCATGCCCTGCGGCGCAAAGCTTCCTGTAATCGCTCTCTTTGCCGGCGTATTCTTTGAGGATGCTTCCTGGGTCGGCACAATGATGTATTTTGCAGGTATTGCTCTGATCTTCTTCGGCGCTCTGCTGGTAAACAAGATCGCAGGTCACAAGAACCGCAAGTCCTTCTTCATCATCGAGCTGCCCGAGTATAAGATCCCCAGCCTGACACTTGCATTCAAGTCCATGTGCGCTCGCGGCTGGGCATACATCGTAAAGGCCGGTACCATCATCCTGCTCTGCAACACAGCAGTTCAGATCATGCAGTCCTTCAACTGGAGCTTCCAGCTCATTGAGGAAGGCATGGAGCACACATCTATCCTTGCTTCCATCGCAACACCCTTTGCGGTTGTTCTCGTTCCTCTCGGCTTCGGCGTATGGCAGATGGCTGCCGCAGCCATCACAGGCTTTATCGCTAAGGAAAACGTTGTTGGCACACTGGCAGTCTGCTATGGCGTTACCAACTTCATCGACACAGAAGAGCTGGCCCTGGTTTCTGGCGGCAATGAAGTTGCAACGATCTTTGCTCTGACAAAGGCTGCTGCTCTCGCTTGCCTGATGTTCAACCTCTTCACACCTCCCTGCTTCGCAGCTCTCGGCGCTATGAACTCCGAGATCAAGGACCGCAAGTGGTTCTGGGGCGGTGTAGGCCTCCAGTTCGCAACAGGCTATACAGTAGCTTTCCTCGTATACCAGATCGGTACATTGGTCACAGAAGGCACAGTAGGTTCCGGTTTCATTCCCGGCCTTATCATCGTTGCAGCTATCGTTGTTTACATTGCAAAGCTTGTCAAGGATTCCGACAAGAAGCTGGCTGCCGAATATGCACTTAAGAAGTAAAAACTTCTGAGGTGATGGAATGGTAGATATTATTGCTGCTGCAGTCCTGCTGGCTATCGTCGGCCTGGCTGCAAGGTATATGTATAATGAGAAAAAGAGGGGAGTAACCTGTGTAGGCTGCCCCCATGCCAAGCAGTGCGCGGCCAGAAAAAACGGCCATGCCTGCGGCGGCGCAGAAAAAGCACATTAAAAGGAGTTACACATGGATCTTAGCGGTGCAAAAATCAGATATCTGCTGGTGATATATCAGCTCAGTCGTGAAAAGGGCGCCGCCCGTTCTGTGGATATTGCCATAAAGCTCGGCGTTGCCCGTCCATCGGTGCACAGGATGCTGTCGTCGATGGTGAAAATGGGGCTTATACATATGGAGCCTCGCGGAGCAGCATCACTTACCGAGGATGGACTGAAAGAAGCTTTGGAGTATGAAAGGCAGTATGAGATCCTGTATCCCTTCTTCAGCGATTATGTAGGACTTTCAGATTATGATTCCGAGCTGTCGACAATCGCGGCATTATCTTCTTTGCCCTCGGTGTGCATTGATGCATTATGCAAAAAGGTCACCGCAAACTGATTTAAACCATTATCTTTTTATTCTACTCTTTCATATCAATCGCGAAAGCTCCCGGATGAGAATATCCGGGAGCTTTTGTTGTTTTATTATTTCTTTATTTTATAGATGCGTACGGCATTCTCATAGAATACCTCGTCCCAATGCTGCTCGGGAACAAGACGTGAAATGAAATCGATATACTGCTCCATATTTACCAGCGGCCAATCGGTGCCGTACATAATGCGGTCGAAGGCATGGGGATATCTGAGCCAGGTTTTAAGATGATCGACATAGCCGCTGTTGTCGCGGATAAATGCATCGATATCATGCAGTCCGCCGTCGAGTATGCCCGAAAGGTCGGCACAGACATTGGGGTTTTTATCGAGAACAGCCGCCGTATCAACTACCCAGGGATTTCCATAGTGACAGATGACAAAGGTAGTTTTGGGAAAATCGGCTGCAGCCTCGTCAACTACAAGTGGATGGCAGTATTTGAGATAAGAACGTGGGCCGGCTGTTGCGCCCGAATGGATCGCAATGGCCTTACCATACTGTCCCGCAAGGTCATACAGCGGGTGATAGAAGGGTTCGGTTATATAATGTCGGTTATAGCCGGGATAGAGCTTTATGCCGGCGCAGTCATCACGCCTCAGATGGTTTTCGACAAGCTCGAGGGAAGAGGCGAGGGCCTCTTTGGAAAAATGTCCGCTGTCAAAACCTACGCAATAGCTCATAAAGGAGGGATATTCGTGGGGCTCGGCGATGCCGTTATTACCCATGACCACGGCGTGCTCGATATTAAGATCGGAAAACACTTTTCTGAGGTGTTCTTCGTTGTTCTGATGTCCTGCGGCAACGGCCAGCTCGTCAAAACCATAGCTGTGTTTAAAGTGGATATGAGCGTCTATGATCTTCAAGATAATACAAGCCTCCTTTATTATATAATATTATATGATACAGTAAAACTGTGTTATTGTCAAAGAGTAATACAAGAAAACGGCCTGCCGTTTTCCGGCAGGCCGCTCAGGACTAAAGCTTTAAGTTACAGCTTTGCGCCGCACTTGTTGCAGAATACATGCTCTGCTTCGTTTTCGGCTTCGCAGTTGGGGCAGATCTTTACAGAAGCGATCTCGACTACTGTTTCTTCCTCGCACTCGCAATGGCCGCAGCAGCACTCATGTTCTTCGCCGTCGTGGTGACCGCAGCAGCACTCGTGCTCTTCGCCGTCGTGGTGACCGCAGCAGCACTCATGCTCTTCGCCGTCGTGGTGACCGCAGCAGCACTCGTGCTCTTCACCGTCGTGGTGGCCGCAGCAGCACTCGTGCTCTTCGCCGTCGTGGTGACCACAGCAGCACTCGTGCTCTTCTTCGCACTCGCACTTGCAGCATTCAGCTTCTTCACAGACCTCTGCCTCTACAGGGGCAGCCTCTTCGAGCTTTGCGCCGCAGCTCTTGCAGAAGTGAGCATCAAGGGCATTGAGGTCGCCGCATTCAGCGCACTTGACCGATGTAGCTTCCTGACGCTTGATCTTGATCTCGGACAGCTGAGCCTTGAGGTTGTCGATCTCATCGAGATATTCCTTGATGGTGGTGCAGAAAACCACTGCATCATCGTCGAGGGTCTCGCCGTTCAGATAGAGGTTCCAGTAATGGTCACCCAGGCGAGTCTTGAGCTCTTCGATGGATGTGTTAGCCGAGGAGATGCGAGCATTGAGCTTGCCCATCTCGATGACGTCGTTGGCCTTATCGCCGACGGTCTTTGTCAGTTCGGATGTCTTGTCGCCAACATTCTTGGCGATCTCGGGAAGAATATCACCAACATTCTTGGCGATCTCGCTGAGCTTATCAAATAATGCCATAATAATTTACCTCCAAGTATTTTTCATCTGTGATGCTTTCATTATACTATAAAAATCAGGAATTGTATGTACTTTTTTGATTTTTTATTCCTAATTTAATCAAGAATTAATAGATAGATCGGATAAACAGTAGATCAGAGGTCAAAAGGCTCCCCGGAGGGAGCCTTTTGCGCTGTATGATTTTGATGTATCAGATGTTCTGGAAATCAACCTTTGCGTTGCCGTTTTCGTTCCCCACAAAACTGCGTTTTGCGGGGCCCCCGATAATTTGATAGATTTTGCCGGAATGAATCCGTCAAAATCGGTCGCCGCCATTCTGACCGGCGGCGCGGACGAAAACGCCATGCAACTTAGTTCTTAGATGTTCTGGAAGTCTACCTTAGCATTGCCGTTTTCGTCGTATGTAACAGCGTCCTTGTCGAGAGAGATCTCATCGATAGCCTTGAGGTACTCGGGAATAGAGGTGAACTCGGGCTTATAGTTTGCGATGATCTCCTTGGCAACGACAGCTTCATTCTCGAGCAGCTTTTCAGCTACGAACAGCTGAGCCTTAGCCGAGTTGACACACAGACGGTTGGGGTCGGTGATAAAATAGTCGATGCCGTGGCCTGTGCCGACAGCGCCCATCGAGAAGAACTGAACACCGGGCATGACGCAGGTGATGTCGCCGAAGTCGGACGAGCCGGTGCCCCAATCGGTATAGTTGAACTTAACACGGTCGTCACCAACAAGCTCCTTGCAGCACTGTTCTACAAGCTGCATGAACTTAAGGTCGTGGATCTCGGGAGCATAACCGGGACGGTCGCACAGCTCGACACCCGCACCCATTGCAAGGGCAGCGCCTGTAAGTGCACGGTTGAACTTCTTGTTTTCGCGCTTGATAGCCTCAAGGGTACGTCCGCGGACATAGGATTCGATCTTCATCTCATCGGGGATAATGTTAACGGCAACATTAACGCCCATCATAATGGGATGGAAGCGGATGGTATCCTTTTCCTGCAGAGTTTCTCTCAGGTCGTTGCAGGCCTGAAGGCCGAGCATTGCGGCATACTGAGCATTTACGCCCAGGTGAGGAGCGCCGCCGGCATGGGAGCTCTTGCCCTTGAACTTGATGGTCTTTGCCATACAGCCGTTGAAGCCGAAGCCGCAGGAGAAGTCGAATGCTTCGTCGGGGCCTGCCGCGCCGCCGTGAACCATCATGGCGATGTCGCAGTCATCGAGAACGCCGCGATACATGAACTCTACCTTACCGCCGTTATACTTGATGATGCCCTGCTTGCGGAGATCTTCACGGAATGCCAGCTGGATCATCTCTTCAGCGGGAACAGCGATGAGCTTGATCGAACCGGAGAGGCCGTCAAGTGCGCCGGGCTCTTTGAGGGCAGCAGCAATGCCAAGCAGAGCGGCACCCTGTCCGTGGTGAGCGCAGCAGTGGGTCATGCCGTTGACCGATTCGGGATGGTTGGCGATATCCAGAGCATCAAGCTCGCCGAAAATAGCCAGCCTGGGGCCGGGTTTGCCGGTGTCAACAGTTGTCCAGAAGCCGGGGATGTTGCCGGCCTGAGTCAGCTCATAGCCAAGAGCCTCAAACTTTTCTGTAAGATATGCGTTGGCCTCCCACTCGGTGTAGCCGGTCTGAGGATGAGCCCACAGCCATCTTTCGGCATCAAGGATCATCTGTTTGTTGGCATCTACGTTTTTAACGATAAGTTCCTGTCTGTTTGTCATTGTATGTGCCTCCTTTTTTATGAATAAATTGCGTATTACTATACTGAAATAATAACAAGATAATAAAAAAGAGTAAAGAGTAATTTTCTGTTAAAAAGAAAGTTTGGATAGTATGTCGGTTATTTTTATTCATTTTGCAGCAGAAAAGAGGAGAGAAAATCTGTGTGTTGACAGAAAATATGTTTGTTCGGTAGAATAAATCCAAAGGATGTGAAAAAATATGGATGAAAGATACAGCCGAACAGCCATGCTTATAGGAGAAGAGGCTGTTATGAAACTCAGGCGCAGCCATGTTCTTGTCTGCGGAGTGGGTGGGGTAGGCTCGTTTATATGCGAGGCTCTTGCCAGAGCCGGAGTTGGGCATCTGACCCTTTTGGATTTTGACACAGTGTCGGTGAGCAACATAAACCGCCAGCTGATCGCCCTTACCAGCACTGTAGGACGCAATAAGGCTCAGGTCATGGCCGAGAGGATCGCCGACATTGACCCCGATACCAGGGTCGATGTGCTTGATATGTTCTTTTCGAGCGAGAATGCAGACGAGGTGCTGTCGGGAGGTTTTGATTATATTGCCGATGCGATAGACACCGTTCCTTCCAAACTGTGCCTGATAGAAGAGGCGCACCGCAGAGAGATCCCCATTATTTCGTCGATGGGAACGGGAAACAAGCTTGACCCTTCAAGGTTCAGGATAACCGATATTTCAAAAACATCGGTCTGTCCGCTGGCAAAAAAGGTGAGATACGAGCTTAAAAAGCGAGGGATCGGCCATCATAAGGTGCTGTTCAGCGAGGAGCTTCCCATCAAGCCCGATTATGCCGAGGGTGAAAGAAAGGTGCCTGCGTCGATAAGCTTTGTTCCGTCGGCAGCGGGGCTTATGATCGCAGGAGAGATCATCCGTGATCTTATAAATAAGGAATAAAATAAAAGGCAGGGAGAGAATAAACCTTTCCTTGCCTTATTGTTTTATTCTGTTATAAGTGCGGCTGCTATGCCGTCGGCGATGGCCTGGGCATAGGCGTCGAAATTGCTGTCAAAAAGCTGATTGTCGGTGTCTGATGTCATAAACCCCAGCTCGATAAGGCAGCTTGGCATTTTTGTGTGGCGGTTGACATAGTAATCGGAAGAGGGGTTTCCCGAGGTGCCGCTGCGGATGCCGCGGTCTTCACTTATCCCGGCATTTATCAGGCCCTTAAGAATCCCTTCGGCCAGTTGTTTGTCGGCCCTTGGACCTCCCGAAGGAACCCATATCTCCACACCCGAGGCAGAACCAGAGGCACTGTTGCGATGGACAGATACGAAAAGATCGGCGCGGGCTTTGTTGGCAATATCGCATCTGTCATCCAGCTCGATAAAGGTATCATCTGAACGGGTCAGAACGATCTCGATCTCGGGATAGGAGGCTGCAAGGCGGTCGCGCACCGCAATTATCATTGCGAGGCAGTCGTCCTTTTCAAGGCGGGTTCCGTCGGGGCTGACAGCTCCGGGGTCGTCAGCGCCGTGGCCGGCATCAAGGCATACCCTGAGGATGCCGTCATTACGATAGTCGGGGACTCTGAGATGATTGAATATTATTCCTGCGGCCAGCACAGCAAGGGCGCACACACAGGGGATGATAAACTTTGACCACTTACGTTCCATATCTTCACCTCTTTATAGTATCTAATTATAAAGAAGTAAATATAAAGATAAAAGAGGGGATTCGTTTAATTTTTTATTAAGAACGGATAGCCATATCACCCTTCTTGACCCAGCCGATGTGGCGAAGGAGGCGGTCGATGGGGATACAGATGATAATGGGGAGAATTATATGGACAAAGAGCATCATAAGCAGGGTGGGAACGGCACCGTGGGTGGGAGCCATGTCAGAGAACATGCTGATCTGGCCGACAAGACCGCTGGTGCCCATGCCTGCACCGGCAGGGATGCTGGTCATGCGGAAGATCTGCGAGCTTACCGCGCCGGTAATTGCGCTGGCGGCTGTGGGAGCGATCCAGATTCGGGGATTGCGCATGATATTGGGGACCTGAAGCATAGATGTGCCAATGCCCTGAGAGATAAGGCCCGAGAATCCGTTATCGCACCAGCTGATGACGGCAAAGCCAACCATCTGAGCCGAGCAGCCGGCCGTTGCGGCGCCTGCGGCAAGGCCGGAGAGGCCAAGCATTATGCAGAGAGCAGCCGAGCTTATGGGAAGGGTGAGAACGATGCCGACGATGGTGCCGACGGCAACGCCCATAGGCAGAGGAGCCATATATGTGGCCGAGTTGACAGTATTGCCCAGCCAGGTCATGAACTCATTGATGTAGGGGCCCACCCATGAGCCTGCAAGACCGCCGCAGACGATCGTGACGATGGGAGTGACGATGATATCTACAGGAGTCTTTTTGGAAACAAGGCTGCCCATTTCGCTGCCGATGACAGCGGCGATATAGGCGCCGACAGGGCCGCCCATTTCATATCCTACGGCGCCGCAGGCGGCACAGGAGAACATGACGAGGTTGTCGGCATTAAGGCCGCGGGAGATGGCAACACCGATAGCTGAGCCTACAACGGGAGAAGTGGCAGCCAGCACTCCGGTCACGGCCGAAAGAAAACCGAGGCCGGGCAGCTTGGACAGCTGCGAAATGATAAGGCCTATGATGAGCGAAGCGAAGAGACCGAGGGCCATCGCGCTCATGGCATCGATGAAATAACGCTTGAAGATAGTTGATACTACAGACTGATTTTTAGCTTTTGTTTTTGCCATGATGTTCACATCCGTTTTATTATTTGTAATAAGCATTTCATTAAGGGAAATCTTACCTTGAAAGTATATCATAATAAAGCGCCGAATGTAACCCGGTTTATGTCAAGTTTGTACATGGATTTGATAAGAAGATTTATATATAATTAATTTGATAATTTGAAGATTTTCTTAATTTTTAGCCTATGCGGCACAAAACACCGAAAAAATAGTCTAAAATAATATACAAGCAACACCCACCCCAAAAGACGAAAGGAGTCTTAATGAAAAGAAGTATAAGAAGAACGGCGGCAGCGCTGGCTCTCGGCATAGGTCTCACGGCAGTGCCGGTGACGAGCCTTGCGGCAAACGTGGAATATGAACGTACATACGAGCTGGCACACGGCCTGACGATGGAATACAGCAAAACGCTGACGGCATCGGGAATAAAAGGGCAGAGTTATATATATGAATACGAGCCGGGCGAGAAGACCGGTGTTATCGTAGCTTACGGCGACGAACTTTATGGCAAATCCAATGTGAATAAAGTGGTTAATTACGTTGAAAAGCAGGGACATACCGTTATGGCGGCCGTGAACGGCGACTTTTTCAGTGTGTCCACCGGTGTTCCTACCGGGCTTGTGGTTCGTGAGGGCAGGCTCATATCCTCGGATGGAGCATGGAATGCCGTGGGTTTCTATGAAGACGGCACCGCCATCGTGGGCACACCCAAGCTGGATATCACCTTTTCGGTAAACGGAGGCCAGAGGTTCCCCATTGTGGGCTTTAACAAGGTCCGTGACGGAAAAGGTGCATTCCTCTATTCGCGTGACTATGGCCCTTCCACCTACCTCAGTGCCGAAGGCCCTGTAGTCATTATGAAAAAGACAGATCCGGGCGATCAGATCACCATCGGCGCGTCTATTGCGCTTGAGGTCGTTGAAGCAGGAATGTCAAAGGGGGCCAGCAGGCTTGATGAAGATACTTTTGTTCTGACCCATCAGAAGGCTGTAGCCTTGGGCATAGATCTGACAAGCCTCCGGCCGGGTGATCTTGTTACGGTCTATACTGGCACTCGCAGCGAAGGCTGGGAGGACGTTTATTATGCCTGCGGAGGCGGCGACCTGCTTGTTCAGAACGGCAGCCTGACCCCGGCCGGCGCGGCATCGTCTGCAAGAGGCCCCCGCACCATGCTGGGAATTGATAAGCAAGGCAAGGTATCGATCCTTGTCTGCGACGGACGAAGCGGCAGCTCCGGTGGTATGACACTCTCCGAGGGCGCAAAGGAGCTTATTGAACGCGGCTGCGAGACGGTTATAAATCTCGACGGCGGAGGCTCATCAATAGCCTCGGCACGTTATCCCGGATATGAAAACTCGAATGTGGTTTCCGAGCCCTCTGACGGCATGCCTCGCGACTGTGCAACATACATCGTGTTTGTCAATGAGGGAAGCGACAACGGCAGAGAATACGGGGTGTCGGTCTATCCCAAGGATGCCCTTGTTCTTGCAGGCGGCAGCATAGAGCTTGAAGCCAAGTCTTACAACAGAGATTATTTCCCGGTGGGAAGCTATCAGAGCGGCTTCACCATCGAAGAGGGCGGAGGATATATCGAGGGCAATGTTCTGACCCTGCCCGAATATGGCTGCGAAGTGGTCGTCACAAATAATGCCGTCGGCAGGTGCGATGAGGCGATCATAACAGCGGTGGATGCGCCCGAAACTCTTGATGTGGTCAAGAAGGGCTCGCAGAGTGCCCTTAAATCGATCAGCCTTGAGGGCGGCGACAGCGTCGACCTTGATGTTGTGGTGACCGACGGCCTGAGAACTATCCTCTCTACCGACGATCAGTTCGAGTTTGAGGTGAACGGAAATATCGGCGAGATAACCTCTGACGGCAGATTTACGGCAGCCGATGTTCAGGGTATGAGCGGCTCGGTGACTGTGTCTTACGGCGATATATCGAAGACGGTCAAAGTAACGGTCGGAAAGGCGCCCGAAGTCGTGTGCGGCTTTGAGAAGGCAATGACCCTCAGCCCTTCGGCTATAGAAACTGCCGAAGCTTCGGCCTCGGTAAGCCTTATTCCCGACAATGCACGATACGGAATGGGCAGCCTTTCGCTTAAGGTGAAAACCGGCGAGGAGGCCAGCGGAGTTTCTTTTGTATCCGACAAAAAGATCGCCCTTACTTCGGGAATGAAGCAGCTGACATTCATGGCAAAGGGCAGCGGCAGCTGGAATATTGATTTCAGGACATCTTCGGGCATAGTCTCCCGCAGCTTTGAATGCGGCGCGGGCTGGACCTTCAACACAGTATCGGTCCCCTCGGGCGCAACGGCGATAGAGGGCTTCAGCATACTCCTTGCCGAGCAGGCCGAGGCTGAGGTATATATCGATCAGATCATCGGCCATTTCGGCAGCGCAAGAGCCGATAACATTCCTCCCACGATAAACGAGCTTTATACCGACGGCGATGTGGTGCTTCAGATCACCGATAACGGCATATACTCTCTTGAAAGCGAGAATGTTTCGGTAAGGCTGGACGGCGAAAGCTACAGCAGTTTTGCCTTTGACGGCATCTCGGGTGTTCTTCAGATAACAATGCCCGAGGATGGACTTATGCACAAGCTGACAGTTGAGGTGAGCGACTATTTCGGCAATCTCAGCCGTTATGCGCTGACGGCCGGTGAGAAGCCCTCGGGCCCCTTCGGCGATATTTCGGGCCATTGGGCAGAGAAGGAGATCAATTATCTTCACAATGAGGGCGTGTTTACAGCCGATGCCACATTCAGGCCCCAGAGCAGCGCCACAAACGAGATGATCGCAACCATGATCTCGAGATATATGGGCATCGACACATCAAAGTATGAGGATGTCGTGCTGCCCTATGCCGACCTTGACAAGGTTCACGACTGGGCACTGCCTCACCTCAAGGCGCTTTACAGCCTCGGCATCATGCAGGGCGGCAGCGATGCATCGGGCAATATATGGTTCTATCCTCTTGATGCAGCCAACCGCGGCAGAGTTATGACGGTTCTCGGCCGAACTATCGCGCGCGGCTACAGCTATGAGACGGCATCATACAGTGATTTCGCATCGGTCCCCTCATGGGCAAAGGATCATATCTCGCTGCTCAGCCATCTTGGCATAGTCAACGGCTATGGCGGAGGAAACGAGGTAAAGGCCAATGCAGGCATCTCCCGTGCCGAGATCGCGGCACTTCTGTATAGGCTTTATTAAATGAAAAAGGCAGGTATCCGGATATATGGATACCTGCCTTTTGATATGTATTTTATTTTCTTTCGATGCCGTGGTCCTCGAGGTATTTCCACACCAGCTCAGAGAAGATGCTGATATCGTTTGCGGGGTGGGGGACCTCTTCGGGGGTGAACCAATGAGCCTCGGCAAGCTCGCTCTCCTGAAGGCAAAGGGTCTCGTCGTCGCTGTCAAGCTCGGCAAAGAAGCCGATCATCTGAGAGTCGGAGAAGCCCCAGGGCTGGTTCTTGAAATAGCGGACATTCTTTACCTTGATGCCGACCTCTTCAAGTGCCTCGCGCTTTACTGTCTCTTCAAAGGTTTCGCCTATCTCGCAGAAACCGGCGATAAGGCCATAGCGGCCGGGAGGGCTGTTTCGATTGCGTGCCATCAGCAGCTTGTCGCCCGATGTGATGGCGGTGATGGTGGCGGGGCAGATCTTGGGATATTCGATCTGGCCGCACTTGGGGCAGACCATGGCGCGTTCGATCTGGCTGCGTTCAGTCTGGCTGCCGCAGCGGCCGCAGTAGGCACGAGCCTGCTCCCATCGGGAGAGCTGGAGGCCGGTGATGACGGCAAAAGCCGTCTTGCGGTCGGGATGGCTGCGGGCAAGGGCGGGAGCGTTGACATAACGGAAGCCTTCGGGGGCCTTGAGGATGCCTTCGCCCATATAGCAGCCTTTGCCGTCTATATAGAAGATGTGGTGGCAGGGGATGTTGAGCTCGCCGTATACGGGCAGCTCGGGGGCGTGTTCGTCGCCCTTGACAAGAATATCACCCCCGCGATAGCAGAAGAGCAGGTCGCCCTCGCTTGCGGGTTCGAGAGAGAAGGCGTTGGAGAATACGCCTTCGCCGATGTCCTGGATCACAGTTGTGTCCTCCTTCGGGTTGTTGATATATTTGTATATATCCTATCACATAAGGTGAGAAGTGGCAAGATAAAAGGGTGGGCGTAATTGAAGAACACAGCTGTGTATGATAAAATATATATAAACTACTGACAGGCGGTGAAATATGATGGCTCATATAAGACAGGCAACCGAGGCAGATATCGCAAGGATCGCAGAAATAGAGGTTTTTAATTACAGGATTAATTTTTACCCCATATTCAAAAGTGATTATTTCTATTTTAAAGAGGTTACTGTAGAGAATAGGGCAGAGCATTACAGAGAAGAACTCGAAGAAGAGCCGATCAGTATCTATGTTTATGACGATGGTGTTGTCAAAGGCTTTTTCCATATGGTTGGCTGCGAGGTCAGAAAGCTTTTTGTCGAGCCGGTGCTTCAGGGCGGCGGCATAGGGGCAGAGCTGCTCGAGTTTGCGGTGGATGAAAAGGAAGCCAAAGAGCTTTGGGCCCTCGAGAAGAATGAAAAGGCTATCCGTTTTTATAAAAGACACGGTTTTCATCTTACAGGCGACAGAAAACCAGAGTCGGGTACAGAGGAACATCTTGTGAAACTCGAAATTTAAATGTATCAGATTTTGATAAGTATCTCTTTGATAGCCAAGTTTGTGCTGCTGAAGCTGAAACGATATAATGACTGAGTATTCCGCTCAAATAACATAATGAGAATAAAGAACTGCAGGAGAAAACAAAATTGATAAAGTTTGTATTTAAAAGGCTTTTATATCTCGTTCCGGTCATCTTTGGTGTTACCTTCATGGTGTATCTGCTGATGACCATCGCTCCCGGCAATCCAGAGGAGGCGCCTCTGAGAGGCATCCTTGACGAGGAGCTTAAGGAGGCAAAGAGAGAAGAACTGGGCCTTAACGACCCGATACTGGTAAGATACGGAAGAATGCTTAAAAAGCTCTTTTCGCTTGACCACGACAGGCAGGGCAGCCTTGCACATAAGATGAGCGTGCATCTGCCCAAGTCGCTGCTGCTGTGCTTCACGGCTCTGTTCTTTTCGGTTGTGCTGGCGCTGCCGCTGGGAATAATAGCGGCGCTTAAGCAGAACACGCTTTTTGACGGTGTCTGCATGGTGATATCGCTTATCGGTGTATCGATGCCCAACTTCTGGCTGGGACTTATGATGATGATCGTCTTTGCCCTTGAAATGAACCTGCTGCCCACGTCGGGTTCCGACACATGGGCGCATCTGGTGCTGCCTGCCGCAACGCTGGCCTTTATCAACATGGCCGCCATCTCGCGAAGCATCCGTTCGTCGGTGCTCGAGGTCGTCAGGCAGGATTATATCCGAACCGCCAGGGCCAAGGGCGTGCCTTACGGCATGATCGTCCGCCGCCATATCCTCCGAAATGCCCTTATCCCCACGGTAACCGTTATCGGCATTCAACTGGGCGAGCTGCTTTCGGGCACCATTGTTATCGAGAATATCTATGCATGGCCGGGGGTAGGACGCTTGCTTATCCAGGCTATAAACAGCCGAGATATGTCGATGATGATCGCCTGCGTTATAGTTTTTGCGGTGTTTGTTTCCTTCATAAATCTTTTTGTGGATATCCTCTACAGCCTTATCGACCCGAGAATATCGCTTAATTAAAAAAGCAAAAGCCCGCCTTTAGGCGGGCTTTATTGTTTATTGGTAGAAAACCGGCTTCAGAAGGTTATGAAGGTTCTGCTCGTCGATGCGCCTTATGAGAACGCCGTGGGCATAATATACACTGATGACCGATTCACACAACGTCCGGCAGGTGCGCTCAAGGTCGCGGACACCCTCTTCGGGGCACATACGGATAAGCTCCTTTGCGGCATCGGCGGTAAGCTCGAGAGGCTGCATACAGTGTTCAAGAGCATCAAGGCTGTCGCACAGCTTGTCGAGAGAATCAAGCTGATATTCATCCAGAAGCTTGGGCCATACATATTCAAGAACGATGCGTTCCTTGTCGGCGTCATTGTAGGGCGGCAGCTCGACGATATCAAGGCGGTCTTTGAGCACCGGCGAGAGAACATCGAGGTCGTTTGCAGTGGCAATAAAGACAGCATCGGACAGATCGAGCGGCACACCGAGGAAGTTGTCGACAAAACGGGAACGGTCGCTGTCGAGCAGATCGAGCAGAACATTTTCTGGCCGGCCGTGCTCCTGCGAGCTGCCCATCTTGTCGATCTCATCAAGAAGAATAACGGGTCCAAAGCTCTGAGAACGGATAACAGCCTCGACGATCATGCCGTGATGGGCATTTCGGAACACCTGCTGAACGCCGCGGAGAAAATAGGCGTCGGCAACACCGGCCAGCGACAGTTTGACACACGGGCGGCCCATCGCCGCGGCGATCGATAGGGCGATCGAGGTCTTGCCTACACCGGGAGGACCCGCAAGCAGCAGGACTGCGCCATAGCTTTTGCCCAGATGCTTCTGGCA
>JAFQVZ010000147.1 GCA_017407765.1 Clostridia bacterium
ACTGCAATTCTTCGGGTGCTGCATCGGCTGCAGGCTCGGAGGAAGGCTGTGCTGCCTCTGCTTCGGCTGCAGGTGCAGATGTCACTGCGCTGTCGTCATCAAGCAGTCCGCTTTCTTCGATGGAATCCCAGTCGATCTCCTCGCCTGTGAAGATAGCCTCGAAATGCTTCTCGCCGATGGTCTCATGCTCGATCAATGCCTGAGCGATCTTGTCGAGCATAGGCATATTGTCGCTTATCATCTGTGTGCAGCGGTTATATGCCTCGTCGATAATGCGCTTGATCTCTTCGTCGATCAGAGCCGATGTGGCCTCAGACATATTCTTGCTCTGAGCAAAGTCGCGGCCCAGGAAGACCTCTTCCTTGGAATTGAAGCTGATGGGACCGATGCGGTCGCTCATGCCGTACTTTGTCACCATGCCGCGGGCAATATCGGTCGCACGCTCGATATCGTTGGAGGCACCTGTCGAGATATCGTTAAGCACAAGCTTCTCGGCAACGCGTCCGCCCAGCAGAACTACCAGCTCGTCGAGCATTTCGTTGCGGGAGGCATAGTACTTATCCTCCTTGGGCAGGCTCATGGTGAAGCCGCCTGCGCGGCCGCGGGGGATGATGGACACCTGATGTACGGGGTCCTGCGAGGGCAGCAGCCTTGTTACAAGGGCATGGCCTGCCTCGTGATAAGCCGTGAGCTTCTTCTCGTGCTCGGAGATGACGCGGCTCTTCTTTTCATTACCCATAATGACCTTGAGGTATGCGTTGTTAAGGTCATCCATGCTGATGGCTGTATGCTCGGCTCTGGCAGCCAGCAGAGCTGCCTCGTTGAGCAGATTTTCAAGGTCGGCACCTGTGAAGCCGACTGTCTTGCTTGCGATTGTCCTGAGATTTACATCCTTTGTAAAGGGCTTGCCCTGAGCATGGACCTTGAGGATATCCTCACGACCCTTGACATCGGGAACGCCGATATAGATCTGACGGTCGAAACGGCCGGGACGGAGCAGGGCCGGGTCGAGGATATCGGCACGGTTGGTGGCTGCCATTACGATGACGCCCGAGTTGTTGCCAAAACCGTCCATCTCTACAAGGAGCTGGTTAAGGGTCTGCTCGCGCTCGTCATGTCCGCCGCCAAGGCCAGCGCCGCGTCTGCGGCCTACCGCATCGATCTCGTCGATAAAGATGATGGAGGGAGCATGCTTCTTGGCCTCTCCGAACAGGTCTCTTACACGGGATGCACCGACACCGACATAAAGCTCGACAAAATCGGAGCCCGAGATGGAGAAGAAGGGAACGCCTGCCTCGCCGGCAACAGCCTTGGCGATGAGGGTCTTACCTGTGCCCGGAGGTCCTACGAGCAGCACACCCTTGGGTATACGCGCGCCAAGAGAAAGGAAGCGCTGGGGAGCCTTAAGGAACTGAACGACCTCCTGAAGGTCGGCCTTTTCTTCATTTGCTCCGGCTACATCCTTGAACCTGACCTTCTGTGCCTCGGCATCGACCTTCTTGGTCTTTGCCTTGCCGAAGTTCATTCCGCCGCCTGCACCTCCGCCCTGCTTGGCAGCAAAGAAGAAATAGAATGCGACGAGAAGGCCTATCATGATAACATAGGGCATGAACATCGAAAGAATGGACACTTCCGCTATCTGGAAATCCTGCATCTTGATTATGCCTGCATCCCTCTGATAGGCAATAGTCTCGCCGAGATCATAATAGAATATCTCAACGCTGGGCAGCTCGTATTCAACGATGCTTTCGTCCTTAAGCTGCATGGTGAGATAGTTTTCCTCGATGACAAAGGCCTCGACCTGCTGTCCCTTGAAAAGGGCGACTACATCACTGTAGGCAAGAGGCTCTTCCCCGGTGGGAAAGTCGAACATAACGCCGATGGTTCCCATCAGCACCATGAAAATAATGAGATACAGTCCGAATCCGGGGATCTTGAAGTTTTTGTTGTTGCGGCCGTTTCTGCCCGGCATGCGGCCGCCCTGATTGTTGTTATTGGGGCTATGCTGGTTATTCAAATTGGTTTTCACTCCTTTGGTGGGGTGCCCTTATTACTTACTTTTCGTAAACCTCGGGCTTAAGAACACAGAGATCGGGAAGATTTCTGTATTTTTCTGCGTAGTCAAGGCCATAACCGACAACAAACTCATCGGGGAGGATGAGGCCGCTGTATGTGGCCTTTACCTGAGCCTTTCTTCTTGCAGGCTTGTCGAACATTGTGCAAATGGCAATAGATGCAGGGCGGCGGCTGTTGAGCATATCGATAAGACGTGACAGAGTAATGCCGCTGTCGAGAACATCCTCAACAATAATAACATGTTTGTTCTCGATATTTGTGTCTAAATCTTTAAGGATTTTGACACGGCCGGAACTTTCGGTTCCTGCACCGTAACTGGAAACAGCCATAAAGTCGACTTCGCAGGGGATGGTTACCTCGCGGACAAAGTCGGCCATGAATACAAAAGCACCTTTGAGAACACTGATGAACAGGACCTCCTTGTCTGCATAATCGCGACTGACCTCTGCTGCAAGCCTCTTGACCACCTCATGGATCTCTTCGCGGGTAAACAGTATGTTTTTGACATCATCCATCATATTCTTCATTTCTGTATCCTCCTGCATTTTATCTTTATAATATCCTGCCCTGAATGTGCGAGTCTATCATATGCATCGGCAAGCCCGCCGATCAGCAGTACCCCTCTATTATCGCATATCAAAGGTATTCTGTCACGACTTTTTATTGGGATTTTTTTGTCAATAAGCAATTTTTTTATATTTTTACTTCCATATGGCATCGAGATGCGGTCGCCTTCCCGCCTGGAGCGCACGATAATGGGTCCCTCAAGGCCGGCCTTGTTAAAAGCCCTGCCCTCATCTGCACCCAGCTCGATCTCCCAGCCATTCCATACAACAGGCTCTCCGCACCGCAGAACCGTCTCGCCGTCGCAGCTTTCTTCGCCCTTCTTTTCAAAGAAAAGCCTGCCGTAACTGACCACTGCCGCAAATCCTCTGCCTGCATCTATGCTGCCTGAAGCCCTGTCTGAGGCCGCAAGACTAAGTATAGCTTCATCATGTCTTCTGGTCAGGCTTCTTCCTTCGCCGCCTGCTCTGTCAAGCAGCAGCGAAAGGATATAGTGATGCAGCGCAGGATGAGCTGCCAGCAGCTCGGACCGCGCAATATCGTTTCCCTTAACAAGCAAAGCCGCCTGAGATGCAATAAAGTCATCAGCCAGAGCCGAAGCCTCAGCCGCAGCTGCAATGGCCTCTTCGGCACGGGAACTTATACCCCTGAGCCTTGGCATGACCTCATGCCGGATCATATTGCGGCTGTAATTCACATCAGCATTGGTGGGATCGGTGGCATAGGAAAGCCCGTGCCTGCGGCAATAGTCTTCGATGTCGCATCTCGGCACGCCCAGCAGCGGGCGGATAAGACCCGATCTTTTTTCAGCAATGCCCGAAAGACCCGAAAGACCGCTGCCTCTTATCATATTGAAGATCACCGTTTCGGCCTGATCGCCTCTGTTATGGGCGGTCGCGATAAGATCAAAGCCCCGATCCCCGGCGGTTTTTCGCAGAAATGCATAACGAAGCTCGCGCGCCGCCTCCTCAAGGCCCAGCCTTTTTTCTTCGGCGTATGAGGGAACATCTCCCCTGCCGACAAAAAACTCGATGCCAAGATCTCTGCAAAGGCTGCGTACAAGCTCCAGCTCTTTTTCGGCATCCTCAGGGCGGATACCGTGGATATAGTGGGCTGCCGCCACCGTTATGTCAAGCTTCAGGGCATTTCGAGCGAGATAATGGGTAAGACACACCGAGTCTGCCCCACCCGAAAGGGCGACAAGAACTCTGCCGCCCTCCGGTATGATATTCGTATTGATATTGAACATTTAAGTTTAGCGTCCGGGTTCTTCGTATCTTGTTTCTCTCGATCTGAATGTTGTGAACTGGCCTTCCCACTGAAGTTCGATTTTTCCAACTTCACCGTGTCGGTTTTTGGCAACGATGATCTCGGCAAGATTCTTCTCTTCCGGCTTGGAATCGGCATAGTAATCGGGGCGGTAAATGAACAGAACGATGTCGGCATCCTGCTCGATCGAGCCCGATTCACGAAGGTCAGACAGCATGGGGCGCTTGTCGGTTCGGCTCTCGGGGCCTCGCGAAAGCTGCGAAAGGCAGAGGACCGGAACATTCAGCTCCTTAGCCATGATCTTAAGCGAACGGGATATTTCGGCAACCTCCTGAACACGGTTGTCGTTTCGCTTGCCGCTGTGCATCAGCTGCAGATAGTCGACTACGATAAGACCCAGCTCGCTGCCGAGTCGGCGGCACTTGGCCTTCATTTCCGATACCGTGATACCCGAGTTGTCGTCGATAAGTATCTTGCTGTTGGTGAGCGCTGTGGCTGCTCCGGCGATGCGGGGCCAGTCGGACTCTTCAAGGTTACCCATCCTGAGCTTCTTATTGTCTACCAGCGCCTCACTGGACAGAAGTCGCATGGCCAGCTGCTGGCTGGACATCTCGAGCTGGAAAATAACGCAGGCCTTGTCCGAGTTTTTAATGGCGGCTCGCGCCACGTTAAGTGCGATAGATGTCTTGCCCATACCGGGACGGGATGCCATAAGGATAAGGTCGGACTTGTTGAGGCCGCCTATCATGCGGTCGAGCTCTGAGAAACCGGTGGGCAGGCCGGGAAGTCCGCCGGGATGGGCCGCCATCTCGTCGAGATGACTGTAGACCTGAGCTATAGCCGTGCGGATAGTGGTCAGACCCTTGATCTCACGGCCCTGGCGTACGGCATATATCTTCTGCTCGGCAAGCTCGGCGATGACCTGAGGGTCTTCCTGCTCATTCTGAGTCAGCTGGGTGATCTCGGCCGAGATATCCTGAAGCTCCCTGAGCATGCTCTTGCCTCGGATGATGCGGCAATATTCCAAAACAT
>JAFQVZ010000148.1 GCA_017407765.1 Clostridia bacterium
CTGCCTGAGTCTTTCAATTCTGATACCAAAATGTTCAGATGCTTCGGAATAGGTTTTTCCGCTTCCCTCGTCTTCACCAAGGATATAGAGCATAATGTCTCTGTCACGTCCCTGACAGCAGTTTTTTACTGCCTGGACAATATCTTCGTGGCTTAACCGTGGAAGGCTTTCGTAAAGTCTGTCCTCATCGGTTTTTGCCGGTCCAATATCAAAGTCATCATCCAGCTCGTCTATGGGCAATTCGCACGGTCCGCAAGGCTCGCGCATTATGCTCATAAACTTAGAAAGATCTGACTCTTCCATATTGAGTATTTCAGCAAGCTCATTCAGCGAAGGCTCATAACCGTTCTCGGAAATAAACTTTCTTTCTTCTTTGACGATCCTGTTTGCAAGCTCGACCGTCTCGACGGGTATTCGTAAACCTCGGTGGCTTTCGGCAACAAGACCGATACATGCCTGCCTTACAGCAAGTGATGCGCGATTGGTGAACCTCAGGTCGCCGATCTCGCCATATTTCTCTATTAATTTTACAAGAGCACTGTTGCCTTCCATAATGAGATCAACAAGTGATGCTCCCCTGCCGGCAAAACGCTTGGCAATGGATACTACCAGCCTGAGGTTGCCCTCTGCCAGCCTTTTTTTGGCATTCTCATTTCCCTCAAGCATCCTTCTGACAAGCTCTGCTTCTTCGTCGGGACCTATCGGTGCAACTTTGCATATTTCTGAAATATAATTTCTTATATCCTGTTCTTCCACTTCATGAAGAAGGGCTTTTTCTTCGGTCTCCTGGGCCGAAGGAACCTCTTCTGCTTCATTTTCATTAAGGCAAATATGCTCGTTCATATATTATCCCTCTCTTTCTCGCTTACGGCTAAGGATCTCCTTAAGCCTGTCGTCTCCCTGAGAGTTATCTTTTGCCTTTTCTGCCTTGATGACCCTTATATAATCGGTCATCTCGGCCAACGGATCATGTGACGGGACCTTCTCCGACAATATTGCCGTCAGATGCCTTGCTTCGGCATCTTCAAGGCCGGCCATTACGGCAGCCGGACGTATCTCGTGCTCGCTCTGCTCCATTGCAAGGGCTTTTTCAAATATTCTTGCCAGATATTCCGATGAAAACTCCTGCGGAGATATCATTTCTCCTGCTTTATGAAGAAGATCGCTGTCTTCGAGAATTATAGACAGCAGCTTTTCTTCACAAACTGCCGAACGGGGATTCTGATAGCGCAGGCTGTTTTCTTTAGGCTGGATATTTCTGACGGGACGCATTGCCTCGCTCTCGGTCTTTTTCTTTTCGCGTCTTGCCCCGGAAATAAAGGCCCTCTTGACCTCTGCCGCCATACTTGCGGCCGCAACGCCCGTTTCCTGAGCAACCATGTGCGAAAGTATCTCCCTCTCAACGGGACTCGACACCGTGGCGATGTAATTTGCCGCTGCCTTCAGATACTCGATCTTCTGTGCGTCAATATCCAGCGCATATTTTGATTTTATGACCGCAAGACGATATTCGCTGTCGCTCTGCGGTTTGTCAAGCAGAAGGGCAAACGCCTCTCTGCCGTTTTTCTTGATAAACTCATCCGGGTCTTTTGCCCCCGGAATATGAAGCACCTTAACTTCCATCCCTGCCGAATTAAGCAGGTCTATCGCCTTTTGCGCCGCCTTCTGTCCTGCATTATCCGAGTCATAACATATGACCGCTTCCTTGACATATCGGCTCATCAGCTTGCACTGATCGGCTGTCAGCGCCGTTCCGAGAGATGCTACCGCATAGTCAAACCCGGCCTGATGAAGAGCGATAACATCCATATAGCCTTCGGCAAGGATCATCCTGCCCGACTTTGTCTTTTTCGCAAAGTTCATGGCAAACAGGTTGCGGCTCTTATTGAACACGGGAGTATCACCCGAGTTAAGATACTTGGGTCCGTCACCCTTCATTACTCGTCCGCCGCATGCGATTACATTTCCGCGGATATCGATGATAGGGAACATTACCCTGTCGCGAAAAGCATCGTATATGCCGCCCGAGCGGTTCTTGCGCGCCAGCCAGGCCTCTTCAAGCTCATACTTGGTGTATCCCTTTTTGAGCATTGCCGACGAGAGCCTGTCCCAATCGGCGGGCGCATAACCAAGGCCAAAAGAAATAATGGTCTTTTTGCTCAGGCCACGCCCCAGAAGATATTCAAGAGCTTCACGGCCTTCCGCAGCAGTCAGGCAGGAATGAAAGAACCTTGCCGCCTCTTTATTAAGAGACAACAGCCTCTCTCGCCTGCGCCTCGCAGCATCGGTATCCCCGTCATCTTCAGGGACCGTCATGCCGTACATATCGGCAAGCATCTTGACAGCATCCATAAATGGGAGGTTTTCTTCCTTCATAATGAAGGTTATTACATTTCCTCCCTCGCCGCAGCCAAAGCAATGGAAAAACTGTTTGTCACCCGAAACCGAAAAAGACGGAGTCTTTTCGTTATGAAATGGACAAAGGCCGACGTATCCCGAACCGCTCTTTTTCAGCGAGACATATCTGGATATGACTTCAACTATGTCACACCTGTATATCAGCTCGTCCAAAAAACTCTGCGGAAGAGGCATTATCATCATCCTTTCTCCATGATCATCCTTCCGGAACAGTTATCTGAAAACTTGGGTATTTTATATATACGGAACAAATCCTGTTTTTGCTCCTATATTTTCAAAAAAAATTATTTTTCTATTTTATTCTTCTTGCAAAAAGCTTCTCTTCCCCGGCCATTGGCTCGACAGCGCCGTTTGTCAGATCGATAATGTCGGCAGAAAAAGCCTCAAACTGCTCGCTGGGCATATAGAGTGTCAGCAGAACAGATGCTCCAAACTCGGCGCTCTCTTCGCTGGCATCAAATGCATCGAATCTTTTTCTGACGATCTCCAGCAGATTATATGGGCAATCTACCAGCACCTCGAGATGGGGACGCATCATGGCTACCCCGGCCGCATCGAGAGCCATCTTGGCCGTCTTGCCGTATGCTCTCACAAGGCCTCCGGCACCAAGAAGGGTTCCGCCGAAATAGCGGACAACTGTGCAAAGGACATCAAAGACCTCTTCCTTGCGGAAAACATCAAGTGTCGGCATTCCCGATGTACCCTGCGGCTCGCCGTCATCGGAAAAACGCATGGTTCCATCATGAAGTATGTAGGCATACACCACATGACTTGCGTCCCAATACTTTTTGCGCTGCGCTGCAAGGATCTCGTTTATCTCCTCAACAGTTTCCACTTTATATACATGGCCGATAAAACGGGATTTCTTTTCAATAAGAATATCTTCGCCCTCACCTGCAGGCACCTTGTAGGGCTTTACTCCTCCCATGGTTCCTTCTCCCTCCATTCAGATTCGGGCAGATACTGGCGTATTCTTCCAAGCGCCTTCTTATCACAAACTGCCTCTACCTCAATACCTTCGGCAATATAATCGGCACGCAGAACATTTGCATCGCGATAAAGGGTCTGAAGGACATGACCGTCAGAATAAGGAAGGACAAAGGTTACCGTTTTCGTTCCCTCGTTAAGGATATCGTTGATCTTCTTCATCAGGCTGTCAAGGCCCATGCCCTTAAGCGCCGAGCAGAAAACTGCATCGGTCTGTCTGGGCAGAAAAGCCTCCGGCAGCTTGTCAACCTTATTGAATACGGTGATTCGAGGCGTATCAGAAGCGCCCAGCTCGCGGATAAGCTTCTCAACGACCTCGGCCTGGATCTCCCACTGTTCATCGGAAGCATCGATGACATGGACCAAAACATCTGCGTATGTCAGTTCTTCAAGTGTAGCACGGAAAGCATCCACCAGATGATGAGGAAGGTTACGGATAAATCCTACCGTATCGGAAATAAGCACCTGACGTCCGTCGGGCATTTCCATCGACCTTGTGGTGGGGTCGAGTGTGTCAAAAAGCCTGTCTTTAGCCTGAATGTCCGCGCCGGTAAGGGCATTGAGCAGGGTCGATTTGCCTGCGTTGGTATAACCGACGATACATACCAGCTTTGCCTCGTTCTCTACTCTCTTTTTACGCTGAGTTGCACGGATGCGCTTGACCTCGTCTATCTCACGCTCAAGTTTCTGGATCTTGCGCCTTACATGACGGCGGTCGGTCTCCAGCTGTGTTTCACCGGGGCCACGCGTACCGATGGGGCTTTTGCCGCCGCTGGCATTCTGGCGCACAAGATGCGCCCACATGCCCGAAAGCCTGGGCAGCAGATACTGATACTGAGCCAGCTCTACCTGAAGCTTACCTTCGCTGGTTCTCGCTCTGTCGGCAAAAATATCAAGGATAAGGCCATTTCGGTCAATTACACGGCAGGCCAGAGCCTCTTCAAGAGCTTTTGTCTGAGAGGGCGAAAGTTCGGTATCGAAAACCGCAAGCTCAATCTCGTTAGCTCTGATGGCTTCTGCTATTTCCATAGCTTTGCCCTCGCCGATAAAAGTCCTGGGGTCGGGGGTTGTTCGGTTCTGAACAAAAGACATGACTGCCTCGCCGCCGGCCGTCTTGACCAGCTCGTCAAGCTCGTTCATTGTGATATCATCAGAGCTCTCAAAATCTCTGAGTCCGTCACAGTTAAGGCCAACCAGAACACATCTCTCTATTTTTTTCTTCTTGTCATCTATCATATATGTCACCGATCCATTCAATGCCGTCAGTCTGCGGCAGGATATTTCAACGCAAATTTACCTATTTTTATTATTATACGTCAAATCTGCCGTTTTATCAAGCATTTCACCTATATAATAAAATACAGATATATTTTAAATAAGTCCGTAAATGGCAAAAAGCAGGTCATCTGCATTTCTGCAAATGACCTGCCTGAATGACAATATATCCAGCCAGAGATTATTCGATATTGAATCTCTTCTTGAAACGGTCAACACGTCCGCCTGTGTCAACGAGCTTCTGCTTGCCTGTAAAGAAAGGATGGCAGTTCGAGCAGATTTCAACACGGAGGTTGCCCTTTGTGGAACCTGTTACGAATGTATTGCCGCAAGCGCATGTGACTGTTGTCTTCTCATACTTGGGATGGATTCCCTCTTTCATCTCTATCTCACCTCACATAACCGAATTAACATACAAGTGGTATTGTAACACCTTTGTTTCTGAATTGCAAGCTTTTTTAAATAAAAATCTGCAAAAAATATACGCAAAAAGGGATTGACTTTTTTGAGCGTATACTTGATAATTTACATGTTCGTAACACAACTGTCAAGAGTTTGTTTTAAAATAATTGACGGTAATTTTTTGATAAGAGGTTTTAACAATGGAAAACACAAACAATGCCCCCAAGAAATCGGGCAACCTTGTAAGAAACGTCATTATCGGTATCCTTGTCGCCGCTTTTGTTGGCGTTGGCGCATTTGGCCTTCTTTCCAAAACCGGCATACTGATGGACAAGCTTACAGCCCTTGAAGTCGGCGATATGAAGGTCAGTGCTACAGAATACAGGATCTTCTATAACCAGGCAGAGATGGATCTGATCAACCAGTACGGTTCGACACTCGTTATGTATTACGGTGTTGACCTTGGCCAGCCTCTGGAAGTCCAGCCTTACGGCGACGGCACATGGGGCGACTATCTGCACAGCTCTGCAAAGCAGAACGTTCAGGCGGTCTACTCGCTTTATCAGGAAGCTGTAAAGAACGGATATCCTATTGCAGACGAGAACGATGTCACATATCGCGGCGAGATGGCTCTCCATCGCACAACAGCCGATTCCTATGATATGGATCTCGACAAGTACATCGACAATGTCTTCGGCAAGGCAGTATCCTATGAGGCTCTTGAAAAGGTTGCAGTTATCAAGGCTACAGCTACAAACTACTACAACGACTATCTCGCAGGCGTCGAAGTTTCCGACAGCGATATCGACAACTACTATGAAGAAAACAAGCTCGTTTTCGACAAGGTAGACTACCGCTATTTCTCTATTCCCTATGAGACAGTTAAGTATGAAGCTCCCGCTGAGGGCGAAGAGCTTGAAGAAGGCGCTCCCACCAGCGAAGAAGTTGCAAAGTTCATGACCGAGGAAAACCGTGCTGCTGCTCAGGCAAAGGCCGACGAGTTTATCTCCAGGATCACAAACGAAGCAAGCTTCAACAAGCTGGCTAAGGAATATGCCGACGAAGACAACAAGGAAAGATTCGACGATCCCGATGCTACACTGATCACCGAAGGCGATCTTTCGGGCGCTGAGACCTCCGATACAACAGCATGGTGTGCCGAGGATGGCCGTAAGTCCGGCGACACAACAACCATCGACAACGGCTATACCATCACAGTTCTCTATTTCATCGACAGATATCTCCCCGAAAAGGACACAGCTACAGTACGTCATATCCTGATCTCGGCTGCTGAAGCTGCCGAGGATGCTACCGATGAAGAAAAGGCAGAGGCAGAAGAAGCCATTGCAGCTGCAAAGACAGAGATCGAAGAGATCTATGCTGAGTGGCAGGCCGGTGAAAAGACCGAAGAAAGCTTTGCAAGCCTTGCTATCGACCGCAGCTCCGACGGCGGCTCGGTCACAACAGGCGGTATGTATGACGACTTTGCTCAGGGCACAATGGTCGAAGAGTTCGATGCATGGTGCTTCGATCCCTCCAGAGAATACGGCGATACAGAGATCGTCAAGACAGAGTACGGCTATCACCTCATCTACTATGTAGGCGAAGGCGAACCCTCCTGGAAGGTCCAGTCCCGCGAAGCTCTGCAGTACGCAGGCTATGAGGAATATTATAACGAGTTCACAGGCACATATACTCTCACAGAGCATGAATATGGCCTCGGACTTGCTTACTAATCCCCTTTAAAACTTACGAACAAGCAAACTCCCATCCGGTTTCGGATGGGAGTTCTTCTTTTATATTAACTTATAACGCATATCCTTCTCCTGTTTTCAGGAAAAAAACTATTTTTTCTTTTACCGGCAGACAGAATATCTTTTCGGCTGCTTTAGCGTAGATCTCCAGTTGAGTTGAATGTTTCTGTGCCGCTTCCCTCTCTCCTCCCGGAAGGATGCTGTCGGTCTTGAAGTCTACTATGGTCAGCGAATCTTTCTCCATCAGAAGCAGGTCTATAACGCCGTTCATAAGTATCTTTTCGTTTTCCATTTCGCCTACTCCCGCCTCACGAGGAGTAAACATGGCCGAAAACTCGTATTCACGGAGATAACTGCATCCGCCTGCGATCATTCTTCCCCATTTACTTCCCGTAAAGCCAAGTATCATATCCGGCCTGATCGCTTTAGCCTCGTCATCTGTCAAGATGCCCAGCTCGATCATATCCTTTATCCCGGCCTTTATTCCGTCCTTGTCAGCACAGGCTGCGAGATCAGCCTTCTGAAGGAAAAGATGGACTGCGCTGCCTCTCTGAGCAGCGGTAAGGGGGGATTTTTCGCCTGATATATAAAAGGCTCCCTCAGCTTCTCCTATTACTCCCGAATCC